>NZ_JAVJQN010000126.1:0-20154 GCF_040218245.1 Coleofasciculus sp. E1-EBD-02
GCTAAATGCGTTTCGGGATAATCAGACGCAAATTATTGTCTCCACCACAGTAATTGAGGTAGGGGTAGATGTCCCCAATGCGACGGTGATGATGATTGAAAATGCGGAACGGTTTGGCTTGTCGCAGTTGCACCAATTACGAGGGCGGGTGGGACGCGGTTCCCATCAATCCTATTGTTTATTAATGAGTGGGTCGAAAACCGATACAGCGCGTCAGCGTTTGGGGGTGTTGGAACAGTCCCAGGATGGCTTTTTTATCTCGGAAATGGATATGCGGTTTCGCGGTCCTGGGGAGGTATTAGGGCGGCGTCAGTCAGGATTGGCGGATTTTGCTTTAGCCAGTTTGGTGGAAGACCAAGAGGTGTTGAATTTGGCAAGAGATGCGGCGGAGAAGATTGTGCTGGAGGATAAGGCGTTGGAGAGTTTGCCGTTGATGAAGGAAGAGTTAGACTATCGATATTCTAAGTTAATGGGTGGGGCGATTTTAACCTGAAGGAAATACCTGGAGAGAATCACCCTCATCCCCTAGCCCTTCTCCCACCCTGACAGGTGTAGGTTTTTTATTTTAGGGTGGAGACTAGACTTGGGGGACAAGGAAGGAAAGAAGACAAGGGGGAAAGAAAAAAAGGGGTAAAAATATGCCAAAATAGGGTCTTCCGGACTTAGTGTGCTAAACTATCAGTTTCAATGAATCAGAAAGCTTACCAAACAAGGACTGTAGCTTTTAATCGCCTCAAAACGAATTGAAATCCGGGTAAAAATTGTTAAAGCTATTGCTGTCCAATGTTCTGGCAAATACAACTAATAATTTAGCACACTAACTACGGAAGCCCCTAATATTATAGGAATTTTAATTATAAATTCACTGCCTTGACCTAAAGCAGAAATACAACGAATTTCGCCTTTGTGTTTTTCAACGACAATCTGATGACTTACAGCTAATCCTAAACCCGTGCCTCTACCCACAGGTTTTGTGGTGAAAAAAGGCTCAAAGATATGCTGACGTACCTTGTCACTCATACCAATTCCGTTATCTTTAATCCGAATGATGATAGATGGAGGCAGTGTAGAGTTAGGAGTAGAGAGTTCAGTTGTGATGGTAATTGACCGCGTTGCTGATTGATAGTCTAAGGCTTCAATTGCATTATCGAGGATATTGAAAAAGACCTGATTTAGCAGACTGGCATAACAAGTCACTTGCCGAAGTTGACCATAGTGCTTAATCACTTTGATTTCTGGGCGATTGCCCTCAGCTCTAAGTCTAGACTGTAAGATAAATAGGGTATTGTCAATACATTCATAAATATCAACGGGTTTTAACTGGGCTTCATCTAATTTGGAAAAGCTTTTAAGGGAGCGCACAATTTTCTCAATGCGTTCAATGCCAATTTGCATAGACTGAATCAGTTTATCCCAATCCTCAACCAGAAACTCTAAATCAATCTCCTCACTCAGTTGGTGAATTTCTGCTGTGGGTTCAGGATAGGTATTTTGGTACAGTTGCACCAGTTTTAATAGGTCTTGGAAATAGGTGCGGGCATAGCTAATATTGCCATAGATAAAGTTAGCAGGGTTGTTAATTTCATGGGCGATTCCTCCAACGATTCGTCCTAAACTCGACATTTTCTCGGTTTGGATCAGTTGGGCTTGGGTGCGTTTTAATTGTTTTAGGGCTTCTTGTAGCGCCTGGGATTTTTGGCGTTCTCGGGTTTCTGATTGTCGTAGCGCGAGTTCGATTTGTTTGCGATCGCTAATATCAATTGCTGCACCTAGGGTTTGTCGCGTTGTCCCGTCTGCATTCTGTTTAAACACTGTTTCTTGGGCAAATAGCCAACGCCATTCCCCATTTTTGTGGCGCATCCGATACTCTAACTCAAAGACATCACCAATCTGGGCATATTTGATCCGGTGTTGATGATCCCAAACGATGTCGAAATCATCCGGGTGCATCAGTATCGAGAGAACCTGGTTCCCCATGTCTTGAATTTCTGCGGGGGTATAGCCTAAAATTGTATGGATTTCTCGGTTGGTATAGACATTGCGTCTTTCTACCCAATCATGAATATAGATAATATTTGGATTCGCCTCATTAATTGCCTTTAACCAGCGCTGGGAGTCTTGCAGGGCTTGAGCAAGTTGCTGGCGTTCAATTCCCACCGCGATTTCATGGGTAATAGAGGCTAAGGTATCCAGGGTGGTTTGATGGAAAGGATGACGGGAACATAGTGCCATCACTCCCACCAGATCAGCTTCCACAATCAAGGGATAACCTGCAAAGGATACTATTCCTTCCCATCTTGCCCATTCGGGATCACTGATGTTTGGATCATTAGCGATATCATTACTCAGGTAAGGTTGACGTTGACTGGCAATGTGCCCAATGATTGAATCACCCACTAAGACTTGAGCGTGAGTCCCGTCAGTATGGGTGTATAATCCTGCTGAAGCTTGCAATTCCAGGATATTGTCCTGGGAGTTTAGCGTCCAAATTTGGGCAAATGCGACATCTAAATGGTCCACTAACGCTTGAGTACAGCGAAATAGCATCGCCGATAATTCAGTTTCCTGACTTAAGGCTAATCCGATATCGGAACGTAAGGCTAACCGTCGCGTTTGTACCGCTAACTCTACTTCTGCTTGTTTGCGATCGCAAATTTCTTGTTGCAGTTGGATATTTTGTTGTTGCAGTTGCAGGGTTAAGAAACGGAGATGCAGGTGAGTTTTAATCCGGGCTAACACCTCATCGACTTGCATGGGTTTGGTGATGTAATCAACCGCCCCTAACGACAAGCCTTTGACTTTCGCCTCAGAATTCGATGTATCTGTTGCTGCTGTCATAAAAATGACCGGGATATCTTTGGTTTTTTCCCAGGTTTTGAGATGGCGGCAAGTTTCAAATCCATCCATTTCTGGCATCATCACATCCAGTACGATCAAGTCTGGAGTCAACTGTTCTAGGAGTTTCAAGCCTTTGATACCACTCTTAGCGATTCGCACTTCATAGCCAGTATTTCGTAAACAGTCTGAAATCGGTTTCAGATTTTCGACCCTATCGTCAATCAGCAAAATTGTTGCCTGTCTAGGAAAATATTGGCGAGTTGCATTGATGGTCATGAACCTATTCTGAGTATTTGCAGCCAACTGTTTATTGCATTTGATGGTATTTTGCTTTTCTGAATACCCAACAATATGGACTTGCGACGAGAATGACTATGATAACTATGGAAGTGATAAGTGTAGCTTATTCTATTTAGCTTATAGCAAGTCTTTCGAGTTGTCAAGACAACAATAATAACTGAAAAATATGACGTTTCTGACCTTCATTGAAATAAACACCTTACTTTTCTGACCTTTTCATTGCCAGAAAAATGATATATATAGAAGTATAGCGGATTAGAATTATCAGCCTTAAAATTTAGGCTGAGTATACAGGCGACACCAGGAATTAGACTGATCGTTGTCTGGATACTGAAAGGGTAACTAACTATTACATTATATTTATCACTTCCAATTTCTTTCCTTGTCTTGAATACCCCGTTCGGATGAAGTAGTCGAATGGGGTCTATGTCAACCTGTTTGAACACAGTTTAATTCCCTTTGAATCAAGGTTAAAGTATCTTCCGGTTTCTCTTGGGACAGAAACCCATAAATGTGGGTATACATTAAAGTTAACCGAACAAAGGGATTAATAAATACCATCGAGCAATTTTACCGAGCTTTGCAATTTGTCATGGAGATGAAATTTTGTAGTCCAGAAAAACACAAACGGACACTTCAATATACGAGTAACGTTACTAAAGCAGAAAAAATAAATGAATTGAACGACTTTATTTTTAAAAGTCAAGATGTGAGAGAATGCAAAAGAGCTGAAGCCGTGAAACTGAGACTATTAGGACTCAACTACCAAGAAATAGCCAATAAGCTAGGCGTCTCTATTAGTTTTATTGCAAAAGTTCAAAGACAATACACTGCAAGAGGAATCGACGGAATTAAACTCAAATACAAGGGTTCAAAGGGTTATCTAATGCCTACACAACAAGCCGAAATAGTTCATTGGATTAATCACCCAGAACACCGTAAACTTTCGGCATTAAAGAGGCATTTGAAAGATGACTATGATGTTGTTTTTAAATCCAAGGAAAGTTATTATAAAATCTTGAGGGAGAGTCAATTTGGCTGGCGACAAGGGAATAAACCTAAAAAGCATAAAAATTAATAAGTAGGTGGACATAATTAACCTGAACGGTGAAAAACTCGCTTTCGTCAGAAGCAAGCTACGTCATTCGGGTCGGTTCTGGCGGTTCATCAAAAAGATAAATTTAGGACTTAAGGACACACGCCATTTATGGTAGGGGCACGATATTATCGTGCCCCTACAGGTAGCTCCCCTAAACCTCCATAGAACGTTAAAATTAGTTCATATCTCAATCCAGGAATATGAGCCATCATCCCTATCAGGTAGGAGGAAGTCTCACTGTAGATAACGCCACCTATATTTCCCGTCAAGCCGATCGCCTTCTCTATGATGCCCTATTCCAGGGAGAATTCTGCTATGTCTTCAATGCCCGACAAATGGGCAAATCTAGCCTCCGAGTCAGAATCCAGCAACAGTTACACGAACAAGGCTATCGCTGTGTCTATCTAGATATGACTCAACTGGGCAGTGAACAGGTGAGTCATCAGCAGTGGTATCGGGGCATTATGTTGGCAATTGTCAGCAAACTTCAGCTATTGGGGAAAATTCCTCTCAAACAACGCTGGCAAGACTGGGAAACTTTGCCGATGGTGCAACAATTGGGGGTGTTAATGGATGAGATCCTTACCCAACTCCCCCAAACCCGACTCTTTATCTTTGTCGATGAAATTGATACAATTCTCAGCTTATCCTTTCCGGTCAATGATTTCTTTGGCTTTATTCGGTATTGTAACGAATTACGCCAGAATCAAGCCACCTATCAACGATTAACCTGGGCATTATTTGGCGTGGCTACCCCATCGGATTTAATTCGCGATCGCACTCGCACCCCGTTTAATATTGGTCAGGCAATTGATTTAAATGATTTTCACTTAGAAGAAGCCTATCCCCTGCTGCGATATTTCCCGGATTATCTACCCAATCCAAAAGGAATTCTCAAAGCAATTCTCCATTGGAGTGGCGGTCAACCGTTATTAACTCAAAAACTCTGTCAACGGGTGGTTGAGTTGAGTACAATGGCAACCGCATCCAATCTGAGTCTTCCTTCGGGTACAGAAGACCAATGGATTGCAGAAATTGTCAAAACCCAGATTATTGACCATTGGGAATCCCAAGACAATCCTGAACATCTCCGCACCATTCGCAATCGTCTACTCTATGACGAACAACGCGCCGGACGATTATTAGGCTTATATCAACAGATTTTAGACAAAGACGGCATTATTAGTGATGACAGTCCCGAACAAACGGAATTACGACTATCGGGATTAGTGGCGAAACGAAACGGAAAATTACAGGTCAAAAACCCGATTTACCAAACCATCTTTAATCAGGAGTGGATTCAAAATCAATTCAATCAATTACGTCCCTATTCCCAAGCTTTAAATGGCTGGGTTGCCTCAAATTGTAGCGATGAGTCTTGGTTATTACGGGGAAAAGCCTTACAAGAGATGTTAATCTGGGGAAAAAATCAAAGCCTTAGCGATTTAGACTACCGTTTTCTATCCGCCAGTCAAGCCTTAGAACGCCAAGAAAGCCTTGCCAAAGCTGAAGCCGCCCGCCTCCAGGAAGTAGAAGCCCGTCTAGCCATTGAACATCAGCGCAACCAAGAACAGCAACGCAGTTTAAGGCGACAGCGCCTATTATTAGCAGGGGTCAGCAGTGCCTTAGTGATTGCGGCTGGATTAGGAATTTTTGCTTGGTATCAATATCGTCGGGCATCGGTGCGGGAAGCCGAAGCTATTGTACAAACCGCTGAAGCCTTATTTGCCTCAGATCAACCCTTTGAAGCCTTATTAGAAGCCATTCGCGGTCAACAGCAACTCAAGGGCTGGCAACGGGTGAATCCCGCCGTACAATCTCAAGCCGATGCAATTTTAGAACGAGTGGTGTTAAATATTCATCAGCGCAACCGTTTGGATGGACATGAAGCAGCCGTTCTCACCGTTGATATTAGTCCCGATGGACAAACCATTGCCACAGCGGGAGTCGATACAAGGGTTAAATTGTGGAATCGAGACGGCAAGCTACTCTCGACATTTAAGGCACATGAGGCGACAATTCGAGTGGTCAAATTTACCCCGGATGGTCAATTTCTGGCGACGGGGGCTGATGATGGCAAGATTCACCTTTGGACTCCCTCTGGCACATTAAAACGCACGATTAAAAGCGATTTAAATGGGATTTGGGATTTAGCATTTAGTCCCGATGGACAAACTTTGGTGGCGGTTGGACGTCCCAGTATCATGGAATTTTGGCAAATTGATGGGACTCCTATCGATCACTTTAAGATCACGCCATCGGGGGGATTATCGGTGAGGTATAATCCCCAGGGGAATCTAATTGCTATCGGCGGAAATGACGGTACCATAACCCTTTTCCATCGGGATGAACAGCGACAACAGATCATCAAGGCTCATCAGGCGGAAATTAATGCGGTTGCCTTTAGTCCTGATGGAGAACAATTGGTGACAGCTAGCCAAGATCAAACGATTAAACTGTGGCGCAAGGATGGTACGTTGCTGAAAACCTTGACTCATCATAGCGCGGGCATTAGAGATATAGATTTTAATCCAGATGGGCAAACCTTTGTGGCGGGTAGCCACGACAAAACCCTGTCGTTGTGGACTCGTCACGGTACGTTACTCAACACCTTCAAAGGGCATCAATCCGCTATTTGGGGCGTCGCCTTTAGTCCCGATGGCAAGATGCTGGCGTCAACTGGCGCGGATAATACAGTCCTGCTGTGGCAGATTCACCATCCTTTCCATCAAACTGTACACGGAGCGGGGGGAAAAGCATTAAAGGCGATTTACAGCCATGATGGACAACGCTTAGTCACGACTGGGGATCAAGATAATTTACTGTTAACTTCAACCTCTGATTTAATGATTAAATCTCTGGATTCTCAACAGGCAGTCGTCAGGAATTTATCATTGCATCCAACCCAAGACCAACTGTTATCGACTGGAATGGATCAGACGATCGAAATTCGCCAGCTAGATGGCACCATTTTGCAAACGATTCAGGATCGTGATGAGGTGGTCATGGGGGCTGATTGGCATCCCAGTGGCGAGGAAATCGTCTCAGCCACCGCCTCGGCTCATATCTATCGCTGGAATACCCAGGGTAAAAAGCTGACAGGTTGGTTAGGTCACTCCGCCCCGATTTGGGATATTCGCTATAGTCCCGATGGCAGTCAGTTTGCCACCGCTGGGAATGATACTACGGTAAAACTCTGGAGTCGAGAGGGCAAGTTACTGCACACCCTCAACCATGATTCAGCCGTGTGGCGAGTGGCATTTAGTGCCGATGGGGACTATCTGATCTCTGGGAGTGGGGATAAAACGGCGAAAATTTGGCGCAAAGACGGTACATTCGTCACCACCTTAACGGGACATCAGGCGGCGGTTTGGGGGGTGGCGTTTAGTCCCGATGGCACGTTAGCAGCGACGGCTAGCATTGATGAAACGGTGAAACTCTGGACGATGGATGGGGAATTATTAGCTACCCTTAAAGGTCATACATCGGGGATTCGCAGTCTGGTGTTTCGTCCCGATGGACAGGTGTTGGCTTCAGCCGGAGATGATCAGGCGGTGGTGTTTTGGAATATTGCCAACATTTTAAACCTGCAACCGTTAGACTATGCTTGCGATTGGGTTAAGGATTATCTTGATACAAACTCCCAAGTTACAGATAAGCCGCGACAACTTTGTCCACCGGGTTAACTAGGGCTTGCTGCACAAGCCTGAAACCATTACAAATAAAGAGTTAGGGGATGATTAAAGGTGCATCAGGTGCAAGGTTTTAAAACCCATAAGCTAGAAATCCTGGCATTTTTCGAGGATGCTTAAGCAGAATCTTCTCCCATCAGGGGGTTGAAATTGTTCCCTGTTCCCTGTTCCCTGTTCCCTCCCCTCACCACAAAACTTATTCAGCAGCCCCTAACTATCATGTCCGGTGGAATACATCGATTAGGACGTTCGGCACCATTGTAGAGACGTTCCATGGAACGTCTCTACAATGAATAATGGGTCAAAAAATAGTTGCGATAGAGTTCACAGGGGGGACTTGCCATCAAGCCTTGCAGTTGCACCAAACTCAGTCCTTCTAAACGATGAGCAGTTTCAGCATCGAGGAGAATTGGCTGGGGACTCGATAAGACTTGTTCAAAGGCTTGCTCTAACTGTTTATCCTGTGTCAATATCATCCACAGTTGCTCCAAATATTCCCCATAGATCCCTTTAGCTGTAGGGGCTTCTGCTAATAGTTTTTCTAATGATAAATAGCCGGAACGTAACCAGTAAAACGCCAATTGAAGTAAGTAAGGATGACCCCCGACTAGAGCAACTAAAGGATCTCGGGTTTCTATCCCGACTTGCTCAAGTTGATAACGCTGCGCTAATTCGTGAATTTGAGGGCGGGTTAAAGGGGGCAAGGTTAACGGAATTCCGACATTAAAAGGGGATTGGTGAGGCTGAATTGCTAAGGTTAATTCGATGGAATAGGCAATAATTAACCGTAATTTTTGCCAATTTCCTGGGGTACGGGCTTGTTCGTACCAATGCCGCACCATGGAGAAAAAATGACTGGCTAAGTCGGGATAGTCAAACAGAGTATGCACCTTGTCAAAGGCAATAACTAGAGGCGTGTCAACTGCATTGAGGCAATACTCTTGCATATAAACCGTGCAACTCATTTTACTCCCAGCCCCCTCAAACCAATAGTCGTCAAATTTGGGAGCTAAGTTCAACTGTTGGCTAATCGCCCAACAAATCCATTGCAAAAATTGCTTCAAATCGTTGAGCATTGAGGGTTCTGCCTGTTGGACATTTACTAAAACCGTTTGCATTTCCTGCTGATCAGCAATGCCGAACAGACGATGAATTAAAGAGGTTTTGCCCATCCGTTGTGGTGCTTTCAGACGCATCAAGCTCCCGGCTTGATTCAGGGTGGTAATGGCTAAGGTTTCTATGGGGGGACGCTCAATATATAAAGGTGACGTAGCGGGAAGAGGACGACCGGGAAAGTCGAGTTCTGCTATTGTGGTATTTGGTTGAGTTTTTCGCTGATAGAGTTCGGTGTTTCCTTGAGAAAACTGCGTTAACATAAACGCCAGATTTCGCTTGTTAATGTCACAGTTTAATCTTTGAGAGAGTGCCAGCCAAAGGTGAGAGCCAATGTCTTTAATATAACCCGAATCATATCCCGTTTCTTTAGCAATTTCTCGATATAATTTTCCTGACAACGCCCTGTCTAACACAATGGTCTCAATCTGGCTGAGTTTTCTGGGAGCAAGAATTGTTTTAACCCATTCAAGTGTTTCTTTTTGGCTATGCATTTTTAGGCAGAGAGGTCAAGATTACAGAAAAACTGGTTAATTGTAAATCCTCAAATTTAGAACGATTTTATCAGATCCGATAGTTTTGCAAAGATTAGCGATCACTGACAAACTCAATTAAATACCCATACCCCATCGCTGATGTTATGAATATCTGAGATCTGTTAATATCAAAACATAATTATAAATCAATATGGCTTTGTTGTTATATAGCAGTGTATTAGGATCAGGCAAGTCGGGAATTTTCTCGCCCACTATCTTTCCCTGACGAACGCTAAAATAAGCCTGATTCTGCACGTCCAAGGTGATACGCAAGGAAAAAAAGTGTTGACTGAACCCTAAGTAGAATGTCACTGATTTAAGGTGGGTGGGCAATGCCCACCCTACGGCATATCCAAGGTTTTGGCGATTTCCTCATGCTTATTTCAATGCCATTCACCCTAAGTACAACGCTTGAGTTGCTTAAAGCCAAGATAAAATCGAACATTACAGCATATTTAGTTTTTCCATGCTTAACCTTAAAGATGCCCTTTTCGCCTTTATCTTGGTTGCACTCCTAATTCTAGTGGGGCGGTTTATTCACCAAAAAATCCGTTGGATACAGAAACTCTACATCCCCGAATCCATTGTCGCGGGTGTGGTGGCGCTGGTGTTGGGACCCCAAGTTTTGGGTGCGATCGCAAATCCAAATTCACCCCTAGCCAATGGTGTCTTCCCTGAGTCCATTCGGGAGGTGTGGTCACAGTCTCCTGGGGTGTTTATCAATATCGTCTTCGCCGCTTTGTTTCTGGGTGAATCCATTCCCCATCCCCGAGACATCTGGAATAAGGCTGCACCTCAGGTTGTATTTGGTCAAAGTTTGGCGTGGGGACAATATGTGGTGGGGATCTTACTCACCTTGTTCATTCTGATTCCTGTCTTTGGAATCGATCCCACAGCAGCCGCTTTAATTGAAATTGCCTTTGAAGGGGGACATGGTACAGCCGCAGGTATGGCGGGAACATTTCAAGAGTTGGGGTTTCCCGATGGCGCTGACTTGGCTGTCGGATTAGCCACGGTGGGGATTGTGTCGGGGATTGTCACGGGAACCATATTGGCGAATTGGGGGAGACGCCAAGGCTATGTGCAAAGTGTTGAGCAAAACGTAGCTGAACCGGAATGGTTTGAGGATTACACCCACAGTGAAACCCCACAAATCCGCAGGGCGCGATCGCGCTTGATGCGGAATATGTTGGTTGATCCGCTGTCGCTGCACTTTGGCTTCGTCGGATTAGCGATCGCGATCGGGTGGCTGATTCTGCAAGGATTAATCTGGATCGAGTCGGTGACATGGGGTATAGGCGGATTTGAAATGATGACGTATGTCCCCCTCTTTCCCATGGCGCTAGTTGGCGGGATTATTGTCCAGTTGCTGATGGAACGGTTAGGACTCCATCCGCTAATTATTCGCCCTTTAATGAATAATATTGCTGGAGTCGCCTTAGATATTGTCGTCGTTACCGCCTTAGCCACTATTTCTCTAACTGTACTCGGAGAAAACTTTGGTTCCTTTCTGCTGCTGAGTGTCGCTGGGATAACTTGGAATATTTTTGCCTTCCTTTATCTCGCCCCTCGCGTGATTCCTTCCTACTGGTTTGAACGGGGGCTGGGTGATTTGGGACAATCCATGGGCGTCACCGCTACGGGTATTTTATTATTGCGAATGGTTGACCCAGACAATCGTTCTGGTGCCTTTGAAAGTTTTGCCTACAAACAGTTGTTTTTTGAACCTATTGTTGGCGGTGGATTGTTCACCGCAGCTGCGCCGAGTCTAATTGCTAGATTTGGTTTGGTTTCCATGTTGTTGATCACGGGAGGACTTCTAGCTGCTTGGCTGATTTTTGGATTTCTCGCCTTTGGTAAGCAGGCGAGACGAGCCAGAAAAGCGGAAAAGGGGATTGAGTAGGGACAAGGGGAGCTGGGGAAGCTGGGGAAGCTGGGGAAGCTGGGGAAGTTAACTCAAAACTCTACCTTACCTGTTCCCTGTTACACACCGAGCGTGTTACCGAGCGTGTTGCCGAGCGTGTTACTGAGCGTGTTGCCGAGCGAAGTCGAGGTAAGCGTTCGACTGAACTTCGACAGGCTCAGGGCTCCGCGCTCACGCCGAAGTCCGAGGAGTTCCCTATTCCCTGTTCCGTCTTCTGGAGACAAATGACGTAGCTTGCTTCTTTTCGGGAGCGAGTATGCTATCCGTCTGCTTTTACATTTGTAAGATCCATGCTCACACATCACCGCTTACCTGTTTGTCTTTCGGTTGTATCCACTGATCTGCCGATTTGGTTCACCATCGAAACAGCAGCGACACTGTATCAAAAAGAACGCGATCGCTTTCACTTACTCTTGAGAGAACCCCCACTCCCAGAATGGGAATCCCGACATCCCCCCCAAACTAGCCCAACGGATGTCGTCAAGCGCACTCCCCAGCGACTTTTGTGGCTAGAAATTTCCCCCTATCGGATGATTATGACGATGCAGGCAAATGGTAATTTGAGTTATCGTCATCGTTGGGAGCGAGGGGTTTATGGTATCAGTCGTTATTGGCTTCATGAAAAGGCGACGAAGAAGCATCAGTCGTTGCAACTGCGAAACTATACGCGGATGCTGAAACTAGAGGGATACCCCTTACCCCAAAGCTTGGAACTTGACTATGAACTCTGGTCGGGTAAGGTGCGTCTGGGTCACTACCTTCTCCGGCTACAGATGTATCATTGATGGGATGGGGAATTAGGACAAGAGAATTTTGATTACCAATCCAGTTTTTGCTGGATTTATTAATTATTCGTTATAAATAGAAAAATATATTGTTATGCAACCAGAGAATAGAATTCCGCTGGGTTGATGAGACCAGTGCGGCTAGATCAGGAGCATCATGGCAACATTTCGAGATATTCTCACCTATTATCGACCGTACTGGGGCATCTCGATTTTGAGCATAACGGCTGCCAGTCTATTGGAAATAATTGATTTAGTGGTGCCTTATGCGATCGGGCAGATTCTCAATGTCCTATCCGATCAACCGTTGGATAGGCTGATGCAAACGGTAATCACCACAGTCGCCACCCTAACCCAAAATCCCGTCAATCAGTCCTTCTCTCTGACTGTGTTAGTGGGTATCATTTTTATCGTCACTGTCGTCAGGGCACCGATTCAACCCTGGCTAGGTAGCTGGTTTCACTGGGCAATCCCCTTACGCGCCCGTCACGATCAGTCAGAGAACGCCATCCGTAAAATTCTCACGCTTCCTCTAGAATTTTATGATGAAAATAATCCTGGACGAATTGCCGGACGACTAGCGAAAGGTCTAGCTAATCATACCTGGACGTATCCGGAAATTGCCGGACAACTGATTCCCAAACTGGCACGGGTATTGGGTATTTTTGTAGTGATCTGGTTCATTGAGTGGCGTATTGCCCTATTATTTTTGATTTCCTTTGTGTTTATCTTGGGATTCAGTCTTAAGAATCTCAGGGAACTGATTATTGAGGAAGGTTTATTAGATCACCATCAAGAAAATACGGAAAGTCGCACCTCAGAAATTATCACCAATATCAAAACCGTCAAAGCCTTTGCTACAGAAGCAACCGAACTCAACCGACAGCGTAAGCGTCTCAACCGAGAACTCAAATTTGTCTTGTATCGTATCCATTTGGGGTATGTAAAATTAGCCACCTGGCAACGAACGGTAATCCAAATCTGTGTCTTTTCTATTTTGGGGTTAACTCTGTTTGCCACGGTGCAAGGCAATATCTCGTTAGGGCATTTTATCACCACTTTAACCCTGTCCAGCATTGCCTATGCTGAACTCGAACCCATCAACGATCTTTCGGAAACCTTTGCCCGTCGCTATGCTTCTATGGTTCGCTTGCATGAATTTATGCAGCTTCCTGGGGGAAGAGATGCGGCGGGAATCGTTTTAGATCCTAGCGAAAACGCCAAATCCTATCAATTTCCGGGCAAAGTTGAGTTGCAGCACTTGAGTTTTAGTTATGATGCTAAGCGTCCCGTATTGCAGGATATTAATTTACGGATTGAACCCTGTCAAACGATCGCATTAGTTGGGCGATCGGGTTCGGGGAAATCTACGTTGGTTAAACTCTTATTTCGCTATTTTGAACCGGATCAAGGTAGCATTTTGATTGATGGTCTCGATATTCGCCAGTTGGATGTGACTGGGTATCGTCAACGTTTAGCGATCGTTCACCAGGATGTTGATGTATTTAACGGAACGTTGTTAGATAATCTAACTTACGGTAACCCCAACGTTAGCTTCCAGAAAGTGCAAGAGGCTTGTCGTATTGCCAGAGTAGACGAAGTGATCGATCAATTACCTAAAGGTTACTCCACTATAGTTGGTGAACGCGGTGTGCGACTCTCAGGCGGACAAAGACAACGATTAGGAATTGCCAGGGCGCTATTAGTTGAACCCGATGTCCTGATTTTTGATGAAGCTACCTCTAGTTTGGACTACGAATCCGAACGTTCGATTCAGTTAGCGATGCGAACGATTCAGGGAACCTGTACCACCATTATTATTGCTCATCGACTGAGTACGGTACGCGATGCCGATAAAATTGTGGTACTCGATCAAGGTAAGATTGTAGAAATCGGTAGTCATGATGAACTGTTGCGTCATGAAGGGATTTACTGGCGGTTACACTCACTGCAAGAAACCGGGGAGTTATACTGAATCCGAGTTAACTGTCCCCTTTTTGCTATAGCAGTAGACACATCGATGAGGACAAATGAACTGTTGTAGAGACGTTGCATGCAACGTCTCTACCAAATGATGTATCCTAACCGCTACGGCGTTATTATTAAATTTTTCGTTTAGGAATCGCATATCTGATTCCACCTTTTTTACCCCTAACATCTCCCTGGTAACGCGGGATAACATGAATACTCGTGTGCATCATCTTTTGTCCAGCTTCTCGATTCACATTGAATCCCACATTAAACCCATCGGGATGAAATTGTTCCGTTAAAAACTCTTGGACTTTGTTAACCATGAACCAGCAAGCCGATTGTTCTTTAAAGTCCAAATCAAAATAATTGGCAACATGACGTTTAGGAATCACCAGAACATGACCTTTACTGGCTGGATACCCATCAAACATGGCATAAGCCGTGGCTGATTCCGTCAGAACTCGCAGACTTCTGCGCGGGTTACAAAAGATACATTTATTGGACGAATGCCGTTGATAGTTATAATGAACATATTCGTAAATTTCGCAATACTCGTCTAGATGAATGGATTGGAAGGGAAGTTTTACGACGCACTGATACGTCGGTTTTTTATGAATATAATGTTCTCGAAATCCTTCTCTTTTCAGATCTCGCCTCACCGCATAATAGGCTTTTCCCCCCGGTTTCAACAAATGTGAAACGTTCATTAACACCGTTGCCTGTTCTTCAGCAAAGAGAACATTTAATACATAAAAGCAGAGGATAGTATCAAATTTAACAGTGGGATATTCGGGGAAATAGTAAGGGTCATATCCGGTGATATCAAAGCCTTTTTGCCGCAGACGTTTGACATCATTACCCAAACCACAACCAAAGTCGAGAATTTTACCCTGAAGCCGCTTTTGTTCGAGGAGAAGCTGTCCGGGAAAGGAGAGATAAACTCTGTCTTTAGCGGTGAGATGACTAAATTTATTGGCTTGCTTTTTCATCGGACAGGAATAGAGTTTGTAGTAAGCGCTTTAGCGCTTCTGGCACTAAAGTGCCTACTACGAACTCAGCTTAAGTCAACGACATTCGTATTAGGTTGGGTTGAGCGAAGTCGAAACAAATGAGCGGATTAGCGATTAATCGATGATCGCATTCACCAAGACTTCGGATAGTGTCATATCCGCCATATCGTCTAGGGTTGCAGTATCCGCAATATCAAACTTAGCACCTGCTTCTTGCAGTTCATCATCCAGAATATTGAGAAATCGCATGGCTGTGGGATCATTCCCGACTTGCATCAACGAAATCCCCAATTCTTCATCCCGATCCATTTGACGCGAGGCTTCAATAATCACCCGCATCACCGCTTTGCGATCGTCGG
Organism: Coleofasciculus sp. E1-EBD-02; assembly: GCF_040218245.1. Classification (NCBI taxonomy): domain Bacteria; kingdom Bacillati; phylum Cyanobacteriota; class Cyanophyceae; order Coleofasciculales; family Coleofasciculaceae; genus Coleofasciculus; species Coleofasciculus sp. E1-EBD-02. The sequence continues at coordinate 15,628 of NZ_JAVJQN010000126.1, forward strand.
GTTCGCCATCAGTAACCACCAAAATTATTTCCCCATCGGGTTTGGCTTCTCCAGCCGCTTTGCGCTGAAAATAGTTATCTGTGGCGTCTTTGAGGACAGAGGCTAAATCTGTACGCCCCATCGGGTCATTTTCTTGAAAGATTTGAGTCACTTTATCCGAGGTGACATTATCATACCGTTTAAAGCGACTGGAAAACAGATAAATGGTGATACCATTCGCATCAAGCTGTTCGCATTTTCGGGCGACAGCTAAGGTAGATTCCTGAACCGTTTCCCAACGGGTTTTTCCACCAGGTTGATCCGGTGTGGACATGCTGCCGCTTTTGTCGATAATTAACGTGTAGTCTCGATCTGGCATAACAAACATCTATAAAGGGAACAGGGAACGGGGAACAGGGAACAGGGAAAACCAATGTTGCGCCCCTCTTGCTTTCAAAGGGGGGCTAGGGGGGATGGAGAGGGGCTGGGGGTGAGGGGTGTAGCTTAAGTTGACACGGATGGTATAACACTATTACTCAAACCGATAACTGGACTAAACCCACCCCGCTTAACGTTTAATCCTGAATCGCGTTCAGCAAGATTTCAGGTAACGTCATATCTGCCATATCATCTAGGGTAACGGTGTCAACGATATCAAATTTGGCACCCGCCCCTTGCAACTCATCATCGAGAATCTTGAGAAATCGCGTGGCTGTGGGATCGTTACCCACTTGAATCAGGGAAATTGCCAATTCTTCATCTCGATCAATATGGCGTGATGCTTCCACAATGACTCGCATCACCGCTTTGCGATCATCGGGTTCCCCATCTGTGATGACTAAAATGGTTTCGCCTTCGGGTTTGGTTTGTCCGGCTGATTTGCGCTGAAAGTAGCTATTCAGTGCATCCTGAAGTACACTAGCCAAGTCAGTCCGCCCCATGGGGTCATTTTCGAGGAAGATTTGCCCTACTTTGTCTGAGGTAACGTTATCGTAGCGTTTAAACCGACTGGAAAAGAGGTAAACGGTGATACCATCGGGGTCAAACTGTTCACATTTTCGGGCGAGGGCGAGCGTTGATTCTTGGGCGGTATACCAACGGGTTTGTCCACCCGGTTGATCCGGTGTTGACATACTGCCGCTTTTATCGATGATTAGAGTATAGTCGCGATTTTCCATAATTGAATCTGCCATAAGCTTTGTTATTGGTCATTTGTCTATTTGTCCTTTGTCGTTGATGCAACCCACTAAAGACTTGAGACAAAGGAGTGGGGGTCAGTTCGGAGGCGCGATCGCAAAACTATTGTTATTCAATAGCGTACCGTCTTTTGCGTTTAAACCGTGGGGGTTTACTGGTCCTCTGGGAGCGGGTTCTGAGAATCGGGTTCCAAATACATTAGATCTCCAAAGGAGATTGAAACGGGTTTGAACGGGCGACCCGAACCAATTGAGTGGAATGGTGTTGTTAATTTATTAGGACTTACGCTTTCTTTACGGCACAGGCACGCACTACCTGTAGGGGTACGGCATTGCCGTGTCCCTACTATATGTGGTGTTTGTGCGTAAGTCCTGTTTAGATCAGCGGGTCGCCCCTACAGATAGAAATTGGCTAGGAACTAGAAATCAGGAAAGGTGTAGCCGACGCCAAGGATAATCCCAATATCGGTCTGATCTTCGATAAAACCAATATTGATTGACCCGTTGGCGACAAAGGAACGCGACAAGGGTACATCCACACCCCCAGTGAGTAAAAATCCGATATTGTCATCGCTATCCGTTGACAAAGCAACACCTCCGCCTAAAAACGGGGCGAAGCGGACGGGTTCAAAGGGATCAACACGGGGAATAAGAAAGTCGTAAGTCAAGGGAACCATAAAGAGTGCATCATCGCCAACGATTACACCAGGTCGCAGGGATATATTACGAGACAAACCAATTTTGCCATTTATAACAAACCCAGCATCCCCTAACGCCGTCTCACCCCCATCGTCAGCATCAGCTTCAGTGACATCATCCTCTTCGGTTAAACCAATGTTGATACCAATCCCTAAATAGTTGGGAACGCCGCGAGTTCCTCGGCGGATATCCAAATCGGTTTGAGCCAAAGTCTGTGACTCATTCAACACGATTTCTGCGTCCTGAGTCGGCTGTAGGGTCAGCGCATCAGCCGAGGAGTTCAGTGATTCGGGGACAGATTGAGTCGCGATCGCATCCTCTTGAGTGATACGCTTTAGGGATGAGGCTGGAGAGTCTGCAACCGTTGGATTCAGCGAACTCTGAGCGGTAGCTGAATTGTTGGTGAGTCCTTTACTCCAGGACACAGAGGGAGTCGGTGAGTCTACCGTAGCACTGGGTATCGGTGTGACTTCTGGTAATGAAGACCCAGCCGGGAGATTAACTGCATCCTGAGTCAGTGCGGGGTCACCTGTCAATCGGTTAACCCAAGCATTGGCGGGTTCAGCCGTCCCCTCGGTGCGTACCTCAGCCGCAATGGATTCTAGGCGAGTCAATGATCCGCCGCCTGGACTGGAGACTTGAGCGTGAACAGGTAAGGGATGGTTCCCCATGGTGACTACCCCTAAACCAACGCCGTAAGTAACGGAGCGTAAAAGATTATGTTTCAAGGTCACTCCTCGACAAAAGATGTAAAGATTAAAATCAGCAAAACCGATTTGCTTATTATTGTCTAGGATTGCCGTTTCCTAGCCACTAAGTCAATATACTCATTGCGTTGACGACCTTTTGAGAAATAAAAGGAAGAAGGTCTTGATTTTGACTATGAGTTTTGCTTTCAGTGAATACAACCAGGAGATACGGTAATATCGATGGGATCTCGATGTAAGCCGCATCATGGCGCACTTGAGATGAACAGCCCGATTTAGACCATAACTGAGCCTCTGGCGGAAGACCACCGCCTAAGAATCCAGTAATCTGATAATTATCATCTTGGACATCGGCTGGCTTCAGATTGTGTTTAAGCAGACTCATCATCACCTGCGATCGCACGGAGGACACCGCCACGCCACCCACGATACTATGGAGGAGTCGTGCTGTAGCATTCGTGGTTAACATATTGCGATTTTCCATCAATGTTCCCATAAACAGCCGTTCCCGACCATAAGGTCCATCACTCCAGGTTTTTTGATTGACGTTAATCGACTCTAAGTCTTGCCAACCGAGGGATTGAAAGTAACGATTAACAATATTACGTTGTAGCTTCCAGGTTTCAAAGGGACCAGGGGTTAACTCTGGACCACTGGTGGTTCCACTCAAGATATCGACGACTAAACTTAAAGCATCATGGCTAGCATCAACCATCATCGCCCGAATCGCCCTTTCCAGTTCATCCGATGATTCAACCATGGCGCTTTCTAACCATTCTTGGATGGCGACCAGATAAAATAGGGCAACCAAATCGGCTGGATAAATTCGCTCAACCCCTCGATAACTAAAGCCTCGGACGGGATACTTCCAAAATTCATCAGCCGAAAGCGCCCCCCCTGTATTAACCGGAATCGGGGGATCATAGACCATCCAGGTGAGAGCGATTTGATTGCGGGCGAGTCCAGGAAACTCTAACCAAACGGCGTCGAGAATCTCTGTGCCAATTTTTTCCAGTTGGTCGTCCTTACGAAAGAATGTCATAATCTGCTCTCAACAAGTGATGTCAACGCTTACCAATATGGTGGTACTTCCAGAATTATCTGCATTAAAACATGGTGAGTACATCTGCCGTGTTAATTTAGACCTCTATGATTCTCCCGCCTGTGCGAGTTTAGCCACTCAAGCGGCGGCTGGACGTCATTTACACCCCTTGTTATCGACAGTGCGGGATCAGGCTGTCGAGGTGCAGTTATGTGAGGATGGATATCAGGCTTGGTTACGAGTCGAGGATATCAGTCAACTGGAAATTGCCTCTCAACCTTATCATGCGATCGCACTCTCCCGCCCTCAAATCCAAGAACGACTCCCAGAGGTGATTGCATTTACGAAGAAAGCCATGGATCAGCTGAATTATTACCTTTGGGGAGGGACAGTTGGACGCAATTATGATTGTTCAGGATTGATGCAAGCAGCATTTGCGGCGTCGGGAATTTGGTTACCTAGAGATTCCTATCAGCAGCAGGCGTTTACTCAATCAATTCCTTTGGCGGAAGCGCAAGCGGGTGATCTGGTTTTCTTTGGCACACCTGAGAAAATCAATCATGTGGGTCTTTTTTTAGGCGATGGCTATTATATTCACAGTTCGGGGAAAGAAGACGGTCGTAATGGGATTGGAATTGATCGGCTTTCGGCTCAAGCAGATAAGGTAAGTCAAACCTATTATCAGCGATTTAGGGGAGTCGGGCGGGTTATTGCTAGTTATTGTGCCTGATAAGTGGGTGGACACAATTAAAGTTAACGGTTTAGATTAGGGAACAGGGAACAGGGAACAGGGAACAGGGAACAGGGAACAGGGAACAGGGAACAGGGAACAGGGAACAGGGAACAGGGAACAGGGAACAGGGAACAGGGAACAGGGAACAGGGAACAGGGAACAGGGAACAGG
>NZ_JAVJQN010000128.1:0-18799 GCF_040218245.1 Coleofasciculus sp. E1-EBD-02
AAGCACGTATGGAGTGCTCTATATCAATTTAATAGTTTTATTGGTCGATGCCCTGTAGTCAATCGTAGACACGATTACTATAGTGTCTCTAACTGGGAGCCGTTGGTTAAGGCTGATATCGAGCAACAATGCCGGGTATCAACCAAGCGTCAGCGTTGACGGTCATCGACCAAAAGTTACACCGTGGACTTATACCAAGACAGAATTACTTGTGGGTAGGTTTGTCTAGGTTTTTAGAAGCGGTATTGGCAAGAATGATATCCTCAAATTATGCCATCTACAGGATTAACCATGCATGGCTTGGCGCTTGAACTCCTCGTGCGCTCTAGAAGGAAGCGATTCAACTTTTTTGGGCGATCGCTTTCCATTCTCAGACGGCGCTTCAACTTTTGCCCAGTTCTCTTGAATGTAGTTTAGATCATCGGCTGATGCCACATAGCTTTCAACATAGCCACAATTGACACAAACATACGTATCCAGTGAAGCATAACGAGCGCTGGAGTTTCCTAGTCCTAGCGTCATCGTATTCAGTGCGGGAAATTTTCGGTTTTTGTTACTTCTGATCTGATAAGATCCACAGGAGTGGCATTGACCGTTCTTCATTGTCATGACTGCTTCAACCTTACAAGTTTGGCTTTCCTTTTGTCTTCATTAGGGAAACGGCACAATCCGGATGACCGTTAACTTTTATTTTCATTTCGCCAATAAAACGTGGGGGTCGTCTAGTCCACAAAATTCTGGTATAATTCAACAGGCTGCTGCCAAAATAGAATTTTTCTCAATATCTTCTGACGTTGCCGGATTTACAGGCGATCAATACTCTAAACTAGCATCAAAATCAACAGGTTAACATAGTTAATTGAATACTGCCCACCTGAAATGTAAATCTGACATCAAATCGGGTTAAACAACCTCACGAAACATGGCTGGAACGCTCATTATGACGTGATTACCGCTGTGTGCAATCAACCTGATTCGATAGGACATCAATTAACCACCTGTAGGGGCGACCCGTTTACATCAATTAACCACACCCGCCCACTCAATCGGGTCGGGTCGCCCTTTACTCAATGGGGTCTGATCCTCCTTTTGATGGTGACTTTACCCCATGAGAATTACCGTGTCAATAACATGGATAATACCATTATCCGCTTCGATGTCAGGGGCAACAACCGTGGCATTTTTGACTTCAAAACCATCAGAACAGTCAATTCGGATAGACGAACCCTCAACAGAAGTTACCGAATCGACCTTGGCTAAATCAGCTTGAGTCAATTTCCCGGAAACGACATGATACGTCAGAATTCGCGTAAGCTGGGGAATATTCTGGAGCAACGTTTGTATGGTTCCTGGTGGCAACTTAGCAAAAGCGGCATCATTGGGTGCAAAAACTGTAAAAGGACCAGGACTTTTAAGAGTGTCCACTAAACCAGCCGCTTGTACAGCAGCTACCAGGGTTTGGAATGAATCCGCACTAACGGCAATATCGACAATATCAGGCATTGTAAATAATTCTCCAATATTTTGACTTTATTTGCTATTATTTTATATTGGGTCGAGCTAAGATGACATAAAATAACCGAAGCGGCTATTGGGGGGGTGAACTCTTGAACAATCTCTCCCTCAGGTGTACAAAGACCCTTACCCATACATGACAACGGCATGATGGCATTTCTAAGAAACAAAAATTTGATGAGGCGTACAGCTAGGGTTTACCTGAATGATTTGAATGTGGGTAAGTCGAAAATTGTGCGCGAATTTTTGGGTCAATGCCACGATGTTATGCAGTATTTTGTTGACTTGTTTTGGCAACGTCAAGATTTTTCGGGGAAACTGGCTGACCTGCCAACAGTGCACCGAGCCAAGAAAAAGTTTGGGATCACAACCCGTTTAGGGCAAGCACTTGCCAAACAAGCGAGTGAGTGTGTTTTTTCTCAACACAAGAAAGATAGAAAACGGAAACCCCAGCTAAAATGGCACACAGTTACATTGTTCTATCACTTCGCCACCATCGAACCCTTTGAAAAAAAGGGCTTTGATTGGTGCGTCAAACTGATTGGATCGGGGGCGCCCAAGTTAGTTATCCCGCTCAAGTCCACCTCAGTAATCAATCAACGGTTAGCTCAGGGATGGCAACTCTCTAAAACGATCCGCATGGGATTGAAGAAAGGGCGATTGTGGATTGATTTGATCTTTGAGAAAGTTAGACCTCCCTTGAGAACATCAGGTCAGGTAGTTGGGATGGATTCTAACTACAAAAACGGCGTCGTATTCAGTGACTCCCAGGTAGTTGGAGAAGATATTTATCAACGAATTCAGGGGTTTCAAAAGCGTCAAAAGCATACCCACGCCGAAATTAAATCGATGTTGGGTCAGGTTCTGAAGAAAGTTGATTGGTCTTCTATAAAGATTCTCAGTATTGAGGATTTGAAGAAGGTTAAACAGGGAAAACGAGGGACGTTCTCTCACCCCAATGAATTAAAGCCACCCCGACTTTCCCTGATATGCTCCTGTGGGGTTTTGAGTGATTCAAACGCTTGAATCAGATTCCTTAATCTCCTTGATCTGCTCGCGTTTCAAGACGCCCCATGGAAAGTCAGGTAGATCACAAGCTAAAATCAGCGACATCAGTACTGAGGAGTCCGAATATGCGACATTTTATTGGCATCAGCGTAACCCTTGTCACAGCGGTACTCGCGAGTATGGCGTTTACCCCCACATCAGCATCAGCTCAAGCCGCTTATGGTAGTTATGTCGGGGCTGGTGGTACTTTCGGTATTGAAGAAGATGATCGCGGTGAAGGGCGGCAATTTGGGGGAGTTTTGGCGGTACGGTACAAACTCTTAGAACTTCCTGTCTCTCTGCGAGCGCAAGCCCTGATTGGTGCAGGTACGGCGGTGGTGCCAACTATTTCTTATGATTTTCCCCTCAACTGGCAAACGGATGTTTATCTGGGGGCGGGTGCGGCGTTTGCCAGTGGTGATACGCCCTCACCGGTGGGAGATAAAACTAGCTTTGCTTTGCAACCGGGGATTGATTATGTTGTTCCTGGGGGCAGTACAGTGCTTTTTGGGAATGCGATTATTGCCTTTGATGCCTATCGTAACGGAGGCGGAACAGCGGTTTCGGTGCAGGGTGGCGTGGGGTTGCAATTTTAATCAGACACAAAAATTGCCGCTATTTTTGTCAGTAAACCCTGGCATTCGCCAAGAATTCAAATTCTTGGCTAAAAGCCCAAGTCGTCTAAAGACGACTAAGGGGAATGCTAGGGAAAATAGACTCCTATTGAATCCGCTTGATTGCACACAGATGCAATCCCTTTAAAATGAATGCTCCCGCGCGATCATTTGTAGTAGCCACTTTAAGTAGGTTGGTGGAAATAAACTCAACCATGTTAAGTTATGTTAACAAGCCTCAAACCCTTACAAATGACGAATGACGAATGACGAATGACGATCCCCACCGTTAACTTTAATTGTCCCCACCTACTTAGTGGCTTCAAATGCTTGATTTCCCAGCACTAAAGTGCTGACTACAAACAAATCGCAATCCGATTCTGACAACCCTCAATTTCTAATTCCAGTCGTGGTTCTGGCTGATTACAGAATAGAACACTCCGATAGCCACTAGCAACCAGCGAAAAGGATAACTGTTGACTCTCCCCAGCTTCTACCGTCGCATCTCCTAAATTTACCTGGCATTTTGCCCAATCTACACGTACCTCTCGATTACTGAGAATATCGGTAATTAAGACGTGATGGATTGATTTCATTACCTTAATTGCTAAGTGACGCACCGTAAATCCGATCACCCCATTCTCAAATTCCTCTATTATTACGTCTGGGGGTAATCCAGTAATCGCCAGTTGCTCAGTTTTAGGGGATTGGGGAAGTTTTGAGTGTGTAGGGGCAGGTTTAGAAACTTGCTTTTCGTTATTGATAGTAACGTTTGTGCAAAACCCGCCCTGACTAGGTTTTGAGTTAACTCCCTTATCTCTCAAAGGACGTTCTCTTGGCGCTAATGGGGGAATCACAGAGATACCATCGGGATTCATTGCCCACTGCTGCGCTTTTTTAATCAAATTTGACTGCAATTTTGCTGCTTTCCTCAGCTTCCCCTGATTCGTTACATAATCCACTTGTTTTTTCTTTGTCGCAATCCAACGTTTTCGGGCAAATTGACGCTGTTTCTGGTTAGCCTCGTTGACAAATTGCTCGTAGAATGCTAATGTTTCCACCAATGCTCCAACTTTTTCCAGAGCAATTCCTATCTGTGGCATCAACAGGTAGTCTTGCCAGTCACAATTGGATAAAACCCCCTCTTTCATAAATTGTTCATAGTGTTGGCGTTGCTCTTTGCTCAAGTTTTGCGGGATTAATTCTGAACCTGCTAGTTCATAAACAATGTCGAAATTTAACGCGGCTTTTTCCTCAGTTGAACCAATGACATTGGGCAAATCCGTTTCTAGCAATTCCAGGGCGTCTTGCCAGTATTTCTGGCGGAAGAAATAACGGAAAAGTAGTCGTAGTAGCTTGATTCTGATTCCATCCCGCGTCGCCAGTCGAAAACAGTCTTTAACCTTGGCTAAATCATCCAACCCCACATAAACCACACAGGCTTGTTGGTATTCCTGCTTCATTTCCAACGCCTGGGCGACATAGCGCAGCCATTTGCGATCGCGCGGTTTGCCAGCTTGCCGCCATTGGTTGATAATCTGATCAGCTTCGCCTGCTTGTGCCAAATGCGCTAATCCGTCTGGCATACCGACAGTAAAGGCTTTTGCCCGATGATAGTCTGGGGTTTGAGTCGCATTACTTTCGTCCCAATACTGTATCGCTTGCTCATAATTTTGGGAGCGATAAAAACAGGTTCCCGCTTGCACCTTTAGTTCGGGATAACCCACTGAGGCTAAGATAGCTAGAACTTCGCCAAACTGCTGCCATTGTGATGAGGGTATTGAGGAATCATTGGGAATGGTTTCAATGCGACGGGCATAGTTCTTAATTCCTTGCTGCCATTGTTTTTGCTGATTAACCTGTTGATTTCCCTGAATAACCAATGATTCATGACTGATAATATACCGAGTAAAACTATCCAGCGCGGCTAAATCATCAGCAGGTGTCACCATAAACCGCGCCAGGATGCCCTCAGCCGCTGATTGATGTTGGGGGTGCGAATCATACCAAGCCACCAATTCTGACCAGCATAGCCCCTGCCAGAAGCAATCCCACGCCTGATTCGATTCCCCCAACTCCAGGAAACAATGACCCGCGTCTCGATACTGCCGTTCAAACTTTAGCGCCCAAGCCTGACAATAGTTCCCTTGAGTGATATCCCCTAAATCCCGATAGAATTGTTTGGCTCGGCGTAGTAAACTGGGATTCTCTGCATGTAAACCTTTAAGCTGAAATTCTTGCGCGATCGCACCCGGGTCATCTTCACGCATCGTCTCGACCATATTTGGCATACCCGGTGTTAGGGTTTTCACATTATCTTGCCAACGGCTTTTGTGTTTGGCATAGCCTAGCATTGCCTGTAATAAGGCTTCATCACTGGCATAGTGCCACAGTTGACGGTTTCCTATGTCTGAATCGACGATAAATAAATAATCTGTTGCCCGACTAGCGGCGACATAGAGTTTATTGAAAAAGTATTCAACCTTAACTTTTTGGTCAACGCCTTGTAGGTTCCAGACATTATCGCTACACTCTTCACCAAATTTATACAGAATCACCCGTTTAAATTCCAATCCCTTGGCGGAAATGGCGCTTAAAACATTTTTTAATGGTTCTGGGGATAGTGTGGAGTGTTGAGTTAATTCTTTCATCTCCTCTGTTCCCTGTTCCCTGTGACACACCGAGCGAAGCCGAGGTGTTCCCTGTTCCCTCGGATTCAACTGTGGAAAGATTTGAGATAATACTTCATCCGTTTGGGCATACGCCAGTTCCTCTCCTTCTTCACAGGGAACAATAATAATCGTATCTTTGATATAGGTAATTAATTCCTCAGCACGAATCGTCTGATTGAGAATAAACATTTGCGGTTCAGGAAAATCACCCGGATGCCATGCGGTTTGGGGTTGGAGTTCGGCAATGTCAAACAGAACGTGACGCCAAAGCTGAATTAAATTGGTGAATTGAACAATAGATAGACTCGACCGATAGTTATAAGATAGTTCCTGAAAATTAACCGTCAACTTTAACTGATCTGCCGGATCAAGGGCGGTAATCACTTCCGCATCAAAAGCCGCTTGGGTGCTAGACCAATGGAATCCGGTGGGGTTTAAGGTTTGAAACGGATCACCCGCAAAGGCAAAGGGTAAACTAGGAATCGGTTGGTATCCCAAATGGTATTGGGAAAACAGCGACAGCCGCATAATAAGCTGTAATTCTAGGCGGGTAAAGTCTTGGGCTTCATCGCAGAATATGGCGGTATAGTCGGGACGATAACACTTCAATTCCAAGACTCTGGCAATTAAATCTTGGTCATCCCAGTAACCCAGTTCCGTGGTTAGATGCTTATACCAGTGTTGCCAAATCGTGTCATAGATTCCCTGAAATTTATCCACATCAATCGTGCGTTCTTTGCGGGGAACTTCCTCCTGATAATCTTCCGGCGTCATGTCGTCCGATTGACCATAGCCTTTAATAAAACTGCGGATAATGTGCCAACAAATTTCGGGAGAATAGCGGCGGGATTGGGGAAGATGCAAGATCAGTTTGCCAAGGGCGGCTTCGGGACAGGTTCCCTGATACAGTTGTTTGAACCGATGGAAGGAAATATAGTGGTCTGGATTAAACCGTTGTCGTTCCTGGGGGGGGAGTAAGCTTAACAGAAATTTACCAAAGGGTTGAAAATAGCGATCGCAATTGGGAATATCATCGCCGGGACTGCGTTCAGCGACAAAGCGATGGTGGGAACGCAGGAGGCGGTTAACTCCATCTCTGGCAATGTCTAATAAGCGTTCATTGTAAGTGAGAAACAGGGGTTTACCCGGAAGCGGTTCGGGACGGCGATGTCCTTGGTGGGTGTAATATTTACGGTAGCAGTAGTCGGCAAACAGATAAATCAGCATCGTGGACTTGCCACTACCCGCCCGTCCATTAATAAATAGGGGGAGTGAATCGGTTTCGAGGGTAGGACGAGACACCGATTGGAGAATCTCCTCTTCTTCGGGGGAAAGGGCGAGATTCGCTTCTCTCCCCCGTTCAATCGCTAACCAACTTTCGTCATCGGCTAAGAGGTAAGCGGGATAGGAACGACGGGCGAAGGGGGTTAATTCGTGGATAGTCAGGGATTGGGATAAGCGGTTGGGGGTGTTTGCACCATTAAATAGGGTGGTTCGCACTCCCACTTCCCGAATCTCGGCGCTGGAGGGGGGATGATCAAACGCGGCTAAGAGAAACAAGACACCGCGAACACTCGCATCCGTGGTTTCAATCTGGCTGTAGAGAACGTAACAATTGTTTTCACTCCAGAGGTTGACATTTTCGGAAAGGTGGGGTTCACGGGAAACAATCAGGGTTTCGGCGAAGCTATCGGTTGGGATGGCTGCACGATGACCATTACCATTTCCTGTAGATTTACCTGTATGGGTATTAATCTGGGAAATAATCTGATAGTAGGTTTTCCACGCCTGTTGCAGTTTCACCGTGGCAAACTGTCTCACCCATTCTTCACTTTCATAGATCACCCAATCGTCTGGGACAATATCCCGTTCCCATCCCGGCGGCTCAAGCCAAGGGCGCAAGCGTTCCGGGAGTTCGGGTAAGGGTGCAACCGACTGTTGCTGAGATTGGGCTTGGGTTAGCCAATCGCGAATCTGTTGCAGGTCGAGTTGGGGTTCCAGATGCGTGCGACCATAATCAAGGGGGGATTCCAGAAACTGTTCATAGTCGTGATCACCCCGTTTAAAGATATCAACGAAGCACAATAGTTGCTGATTATCCAGATGCAGGATACGACCAATCAGGCGGCGGTTGAGGATGCGGCGCTTCAGGTAAGGATAAACCCGCTCAAACCGGGATTGCACTTCATCGAGTCGTTGAGTTTGCAGTTGAGTACACAGATCATCGATGCGATCGCGAATTCCATAGCGTTCTGCTTTCTCATTAAACCCAGAGGTGCGATAGATGTACATTCAAGAGTTCCCGTTCTTCTTCTTAGTCCCTATTCTCTTATTTTCGTCTAATGGAGAAAGTAGGGGAAACGAGTTGAGTAACATTTTATACTAAAATCCCGATGAGGGAGGAGGAAGTCGGATCAATCCTGTTCAGTTAACCTCATCGATGCGGGACAATAGGAGCAGTTACAGCACTACGCACTCTAAGCTGTCATGCATTTAAATTGGGTATTAGTAGCGAGCAAGATGCTCGCACTACAACTGTTCCCCATTCCCTGTTCCCTGTTCCCTACCCACACTTATTCAACAAGCCCTATTGTCAACGTTTTCGGCTGCACGTATGGCTACCGCGATCGCACGCTGCACAGCCACCTCTTTCTCACCGACAATCACCCCCTCTCCAGCCGTTCGCTGGGCAATAACACCACAAACACAAGCCGCCGCAAATCCGTACACCCCTGCCATTTTCAGTAATGTGCCACATTCCATCTCATAGTTGAGAACATTCAAACGACGATATTCTTGAGTAATGCCTTGAAGCCGACGCCTTAAATAAGGATTCGCCGAATCGGTGCGTTCTTGCCCTTCATAAAACGTATCCACCGACGCGGTAATCCCCAGATAATGCTTAATCCCTAACTCCCGCGCCGCCTCCACTAATCCTACTGTGAGAAACGGATCAGCCGCCGCCGGATATTCAATTGGGGCAATATCATTAGCTGCACCTTGGCGACATAATGCCGCACGGGTTATCACAATACTACCCACCGGGACATACTCTTGAATCGAGCCACAAGTCCCCACCCGAATAATTGTCTCAATCCCCAATTGCACCAACTCATTCACCACAATACTCAGAGACGGTGCGCCCATCCCACTTGTCGCCGATACGATGGGGCAATTATTGGACAATTTGCCCAGATAACTCTTTAATCCCCGATTGTCCGAGAGCAGACGCCCATCCTGCAAATAGTCTTGAGCAATCTGAGAAGCGCGTTGCGGATCACCGGATAACAGCGCCAGGGTAGGCGGCGGTGAACCGAGGTCATCTTGCCCAAAGCCAAGGTGATACATAGAGGAACGGGTCATGGGTTGAATAGGTTTGCTGTTTCCATTAAATCAGCCACAAGACCTGCGGCGTTGCGCCAAAATAGAACGCTTAACTTCACTTGAATTTTCTTTGGCTAAAAAATAATTGCACTTTACCAAGTTTTGATGAAGAACCTGTTCCCATAATTTTCATTACTCAATGAAATCTAGGCTGTTTTTCAATTGTGAGCGTTGTGTTAAGCCTTCATAAAGACTTTATCAATTACATAAACTTTTCATAAATTCACAATTTTATTTTTTTGCTTTTGTCTTTATGAAAAAATCATAAAATTAAAGTAGCTAAAACGGCTGCAATAACGCCTCAGCAATAAATACAGCGCTTATAGCACTCAATAATTTTAGCTATGAATTTAAAAGATTTAGCAAAGTTGCGTAGTTTAAGTAGACGGTATAACTACGTATATGACACGATTAAATTAATCGACAAATACAAATATTGACGTACATAAAGCTAGAAAAGTTCATCTGATGTAAGCCATCTATTTTGTATCCAGTTCAGCTTTCCCAAGCTGGCTCCCTTCCAACAAGAGTCCTTGTAAACCTTTAGTTTCCAGCAACCATGTTCACTGCAACTGTCCTGAAAACTTTATCGATGGCTACTGCTAGCGCCACTTTAATGACATTGGGAGTCGTGAGTCTTACTTCTTCTAGTGTCCAAGCCACACCTCTGCGGTTGGATTATACGGTTGAAGCTGAAGATGAAGGATGGTTCAAGTATGACTTTGAGCTTTCCGTTGATAACAATGATGGCAGCTATGAACCTGAGCAATCATGGCGTTGGATTGTATTGGGAGATGCTCCTTCTGGTTCATCCAGTCCATTGACCGATTGGATAGGGGATCTAGCCAACTCTTCACCCTGGATTTCTAGCTTCAAAAACACAACGGGAAGTCATAATGGCGTAACTCTATATGGTAGAGATGAGAATTATCCTAACGGCAGCGTCTTAGCATACTGGACACCGACTGGAGTTGATGATTCACTTTTCTGGTCAGGAAAATCGACAGCGAATCTGCAACAGGGAGAATTACTCTTCAGCACTCTTCTAGCCACCAAGCCGGAAACTGGAGCGAATTTTGAGGTTGCTCGCCGCTTGGAATCTGAAACTCTAGCGTTGGAATCTGAAACTCTAGCGAATGATCAGATCCCCCATCAGTTTGAATCCTCAGATCCTCAACCTGTTCCTGAACCTACTTCAGTGTTAGGTCTCCTGATGATGGCTGTTTTGGGTAGAACTTCTCTGCGGAAGCGCCAAACTCGATAAGTAGTGGTTGCGGCAATAGGCAATAAAATAGGGAATGGGTGCATCCCTTACATTGCCCAAGTTGTTCTGAGAAGGGACAAGAGAGAAAGAGAGAAAAAGAAAATAGTTCTGTTAAACGTGTTGACTAAAATAGGTGAGAATAGCTAGAGCGACAAACAGACTCACCAGTAACCAGCGACGCCGCTTCAAGATTTGATCCAGATATCTGTTCATCGTAACTCCTGTGCTTCTGGTCTAAAAAGTTATCGTAACACTATTTATGCAGCATTTTACTGGCTCAATTCATGCTTTAAAATCTCAATGGGATAGAGCGATGAAACCGTTTCAAGTTAATCCCCACCTTAGCCAGAACCTATTTATTGAATTAGTTGCTGCTTATTCTAATCCCAAACGATTCTATCACAATCTCAACCATGTTAAACAAGTTTTAACAACAATTGAAGAGATCCGTGAACATAGACTCACGCCCCAACTTACTACCCTGGATTTCTCGATCATTCGGGTCGCGGCTTGGTTTCACGATATCTTTTATGACCCAAAGTCAGACGACAATGAAGAAAAAAGCGCTAATTACGCAGAATTGGCATTAAACCAATTGAAACTGCCAATTGCACCAATAAGGCGAATCAAAACTCTAATTTTGCAGACTAAAACCCATCAAGCTTCAGCGAATGAACTGGACTGCCAAATTCTCTTAGATGCTGATTTAGCCATTCTGGGTACAGCCGAGTTAGACTACTATAGTTATGCTTACGCTATTCGACAAGAATATTCCTGGATTCCCGATCAAATTTATCGTCCTAAACGAAAACAGATTTTACAGAACTTTTGCCAACGGGAACGACTCTATTTAACGAATCCGATGTTCAATCAATTCGAGGAACGCGCTAGGCAGAATTTACAGGTAGAAATATCCTTGTTATCATCGTAGCGACCCAAACAGCAGATGCCAACCCACAATTGCGATCGCTAAATCTGCCAGAATGTGGCTGATGTAACTTGACCATAAGGTACGATAGGTGAGATAACACCATGACCATACTGCCCCAGCAATGAATACGCCCAAGGAACCTAATAGGACGACCCCCCAATCAGCAGTGTAAGCGGCTAAGGCAATAATGTGATGGAGAGTGAATAGCATCGCAGCCAAGAATACGGCTTTTGTCCCAGATACCAATACTTCACATTTTTTATACACAAACCAACGCCAGATATACTCTTCAATTAGCGCATTAATAAACGTAAAATACAATGCGCCACCCAGATAAATCTTTGGGCTAGTAATACCTGCTTGCTTTGCCTTAGTCTGGACATCTGTCACATCAATCCACTGTTGACCTAACAGCCAATAGGCACTGAGAATAATCCCAAACATCAACAGTCCTAATAGTGTACCTACTAACAATTCATTTTTTTTCGGTAGGGATAGTCTAAATTTGCCATGATCCACCCAAATAAACCAGACTAGGGGGAGTGCCAATAACCAGACTTTGCACAGGGAAAATATCATCTGTCCTAGAGAACCTGGTGCAATATATAATGCCATGGTTATCCCTAGGCTGGCAGCAGATACAAGCAGTAGCAACGCAAAAAATGCTTTTTTACGGGGATGAGTAGTTACCATTTGACCATTTGTGGCGCTAAGTTTATGTTGTATTCAACGCTAAAGGTTTGAATGGAATTCACCGAACAAGAGATGTGCCACTTTTATTAATTGTCAAAAGTTACTACATCAATTCCTCATCTGAGATAGACTGTCTAAATCATTGTGGGATAAGTAGTTAAGGGATAACAGTGTCCTATACATCGCGCCGCGAACCCTCACTCTGATGGCTGAAAAACCAGACAATTTGGTAACTGTCACAACCGTATGCTGATCCTGATGCTAGTTATGATGATGTGAATAACTGCTATAACTCAAAAGCTTCTGGTGGTTATTCGGACTAGACATTAACCGTTATGACACAAAAAACACGCGGCGCGATCGCGGCTGGACATGACAAAACGGCTGAGGCGGGTAGGGAAATGTTTCGCCTTGGTGGTAATGCGTTTGATGCGGCGGTTGCAGCGATTCTTGCCTCCTTTGTCACGGAACCGGGACTCACCTCAGCAGCGGGAGGCGGTTTCCTCTTAGCCCATACCCAAACAAATCAAAATATTCTCTTTGATTTTTTTAGCCAAACCCCACGTCAAAAACGTCCTGAGAATGAAATTAATTTTTATCCCGTTGATGTTAATTTTGGTGGTGCTATCCAAGAGTTTCATATTGGACTAGGTTCTATGGCGGTTCCCGGAAATATGGCTGGCGTGTTTCACGTTCACCAACGATTGGGTAGTTTACCCTTCCATGTTATAGCCGAACCAGCGATTCACTACGCGAAACATGGGGTTAAATTAAATCGATTTCAATACTATTGTTTAACTTCAGTTCTGACGCCAATTCTTATGGCGAATCAAAACGGACAAAATGTTTTTATTCTCACTGGGAAACCTGTCGCACCCGATGTAACGATAACTATGCCCGCCTTTGCCGATACATTAGCGTATTTAGTGAAAAAGGGAGTTCGGGAATTTTATCAAGGAGATATTGCTCATCAATTAGTCAACGATTGTCAGGAATTTGGCGGATATTTAACCTTAGACGATTTAAAGCATTATCAGGTCATCGAACGGCAACCTTTAACGGTCAATTATCGAGGCAATACATTATTCACCAACCCGCCTCCCAGTTCCGGCGGAATATTGATAGCTTGGGCATTAAAATTATTATCTACCGTTGAGTTAGCGAATCTGGGCTTTGGCAGTGCGCGTCATTTAGAAATTCTGGCACAGGTTATGCAGTTGACAAATGCAGCCAGACAGGAGGGGTTGAATGATTATTTGTATCAAGAGAATATTGTTGATCAATTTTTAGCTGACGATTCTATTGCCCAGTATCAACAAGACTTAGCAGAAACGGTAAATAAATGGGGCAGTACCACCCATATAAGTGTTATCGATGAGGTAGGAAATGCCGCTAGTGTTACCACGTCTAACGGGGAAGGGTCGGGTTATGTGATTCCGGGGACAGGGATTATGGTGAATAATATGTTAGGAGAGGAAGACTTAAATCCCCAAGGCTTTCATCAGTGGCAAGAAAATGTGCGGATTTCGTCGATGATGTCTCCCTCGATTGTTTTGCAGAAGAATCAGGCGGAAGTTGTTTTAGGGTCAGGGGGTTCTAATCGGATTAGGACGGCTATTTTACAAGTTATTTCTAATATTTTAGATTTTAATATGACGGTTGAGCAAGCGGTGAATAGTCCGAGAACCCATGGAGAAAATGGTCGGTTTCATATCGAACCCGGTTTAACTGAAGCGGAAATACTTAATCCATTATTGACGAACCAACAGGTTGTGCGTTGGCGGGAAAAGAATTTGTTTTTTGGCGGGGTTCATACGGTGATGAAAACGTCTGATAATTTACTTGTCGGTGCTGGCGACAACCGTCGAGATGGTGCGGTGGCTAAGTTGTAGCGAGTTATCGGTAATCCGCCCAATTGAATCCCATTACCCGCCCCTACGAATGGATATGGGGGAATCTGGGATAATTATTTTGTGCGATCGCCTATGGTAATCTGTAACGGAATATAGGGCTAAGGTTCCCTACTACAAGCCGATGCGATCGCGCTCATCTCATTATGTCCCCCACTAAACCCTGTATCCCCATCCCACCCCCCCTGATGATGTCAGAGGAGGGTTCTTTTGCCCACCAGACACTGACGCAACGGTGGCCCACAATTATCCAACGGGCGATCGCATCCAACAACTATCCCGCCTCGATTACTCAGAATCTGGAGCGTCTACGTCAAGAATTGCCTTACGGAATCGTGCGATCGCTTGAGGATGAAACTCAACCGGATTTAGAGGCGTGGAATACCTATATGTCACCCTACCAGGGAAAGCGCTGGATTGATATTCCCTGGTATCCCGCAGAAGTCTATCTCTACCGTCGCATCTTGGAAGCCACCCACTACTTTCAACCGGGAAAATGGCACCGAGTCGATCCCTTTGAACCCCAAAAACACAGCAGTTTGGCAAAGGTAATGTCCGCCATTGAGACAATGAGTGGCAAAATTAACACCTTTGTTGATGCTCAAGGACAATGGAAGCACATCGATTTAATCGCCCTCTTTTATTTTGCCCTTTGGGGAAATCGCATTGACTTAAGCTTGTTCCCCACTGACGCGGGAGAGAGTCAGCGAATGAATATTGAAGCCTATCGCGAACAGGCAAATCTGTTAGTTGATCATACACCCCAAATTGCCGATCACATTGCTCACCTTAAGGGAGTTCGCATCGATTTAATTGTGGATAATGCTGGGTTTGAGTTGTTCTGTGATTTGTGTGTAGCTGACTTTTTAGTAAACAGTGGAATCGCTCAACCTGTTTACTTACATTTAAAGCCTCACCCGGTATTGGTGTCTGATGCCATGATTAAGGATGTTGACCACACCATTAAGGTTCTCTGTCACCATAGCCATCAGGATGTCCAATCTTTAGGAAAACGTCTCAAAAATTATATTGACAACGGGGACATAATCTGCTGCGAGGATTCCTATTGGACAGCGCCTCTCGCCTTTTGGGATATGCCAGAATCATGGCGCAGTGAATTGAATCAATCCCAATTCGTGATGATTAAAGGAGATGCCAATTATCGCCGTTTACTGGGCGATCGCCAATGGGATTATACGACGCCCTGGGACGATATTGTTTGCTATTTTCCTGCACCATTTGCCGCCCTACGCACGTTCAAAGCTGAAGTCGCGGCTGGATTAAAACCGGATCAGATTAAGCGATTGAATCAAGATGATCCGCAATGGTTAACCAATGGGCAATGGGGCGTCATTCAATTTTTCAACGGATATACACTGTTAGGCTGAATTGGTTCAATTTTAGCCTGTGCGATCACAACGGTATATAATCAGTAATCGGTTCGTTTTGGGTTTCCTGTTAAGGGATAAGGGGGATTAATGTGAGGTTGTCACCCGCTCTCAGTCTGCCGGGAAAGCTGATTTTTACCCGATTTTCAGTAATATTTATTAAATGCGAGAAAAAATCCTCTATGGGGAGCGAGTTCTAAATCCCCACTCCCCCGGTGGTATTTCTAATAAACTGATAGGCGCACACTCACCCAAAATTAAAAGCCGTTCGGATTTCAATGTCGAAATTCTGAGTAACAACCCAGATGGTACAACAACGGTAAGGCTGATTAAACAATTTCCAGATGGTAACGTCTCTAAGCGCAAGAAGTCTACCTTAGCACCAGATAATTGGAGTGATGACAAGATTATCGATGCGACTAATCAAGTTGCTCGTACTGATCCGCTCGCTATTCGTTTACAAGATCGAGCAACCTTGCATCGACAGACGATTGATGTCGTAGACTGGGTAGTAATCAAGGATGCTTTGGGCAATGTGATCTCTTCTTATCCTACTGGCGGTCAACCAATCCAATTCTAAGGCGGTGGTACTATGACAACGTTCCAAAAGCTAGATACGTATTTGAGCCAAGAGTTTTCCGACGACTATTGGTATGATGATGCTGAGTTCTACGCCTGTGATCTGGTTAAACAACTGACACGCCTAGATTGGAATACACTTCATACTAGCTGGAAAAATCGTTCAATTGCTTGGCAGGTGCGCTGTGCGGAAATTCTTGACTGGGGGGATATCAATCAGGCAATTCCGTTGTTGCTGGATATGATTGCAAGCGAGAATGACGAGTTAACGCTAGCGGCGGCGGATTCCTTGCGATCACTCAATCTTGTAGAATTAAATTTCCCTGTCTCTGTCGATGATAAGATTTTGGCACGTTTACAGACGGTGAAAGAAACAGGGAATATTGCTAAACGTATTGTTAATGAACTGCTCAAAGAATTACAGGAGCAAGTGTATCGTCTTTTCTTGATTCAGGTGCTAAAGAGCCAAAGTAATCCACAGGAGGTAGACTCACTTCTTCAAGCCAATATAGATAAACTCGATGATAATTTTGCTCAAGTTTTACGGAGCTGGGCGAGCAGTACTCTATCAAACGTTAACCTGGTACAAGCAAGCGAGATTGTCGTAAATATTTGTTCTCTGAGCTTAAAAATTCAGGAGTTTCCACTGGGTAATAAAGCAAGCAACCTAGAGATTGCCATTGCTGGCTATGAAACAGCGCTGATAGTTTTAACTCGTGAGAGATTTGAAGAAGGTTGGGCAAGTCTACAAAATAATTTGGCAAATGCCTATATCAATCGGCTTCGGGGCGATAAGGCAGACAATATGGAAAAAGCGATCACAGCTTGCCAACAAGCCTTGCAAGTTTACACTCAACAGAGGTTTCCCGAACAATGGGCAACAACTCAAAATACTTTGGGTGAAGCCTATCGTAACCGTATAAAAGGAGATCGTGGTGAGAACTTGGAAAGAGCCATCAATGCTTACCAAAAAGCTCTGCAAGTTTGTACGCCTGAAAGGTTGCCCGATAGGTGGGCAGACACGCAAAACAATTTAGGTATTGCTTATGTTGAGCGAGTACAGGGTGATAATACAGAGAATCGAGAACGAGCAATTACAGCTTATAAAAAAGCCCTAAAAGTTCGCACCCGTCAAAGGTATCCTAATCAATGGGCAGCCACTCAAAACAATCTAGCTATTGCCTACTTTTACCGCATAAAGGGTAACAAGACACAAAACTTGGAAAAAGCGATCAACGCTTACAAAAATGCCTTGCAAGTCTATACTGCTAAAAACTATCCCCAAATGTGGGCATTAACCAAAAATAATCTGGGTAATGCCTACGCTAACCGAATTAAGGGTGACAAAATCCAAAACTTGGAACAGGCAATTTTTTGTTTCTTAGCTGCTTTGGAGATACGTACTCGCGATTATTTTCCTCAAGATTATGCAGAAACTATATTTAATCTAGGTCTTGCCTACCGTAATATGGGACAATTAAGTAACGCCTACAATGCCTTTGCTGCGGCTATTGATACTGTGGAAGTCCTGCAAAGTCAGGTAGTATCTGGCAATGAGGTTAAACAAAAATTAACGGAAGAATGGAAGATTATCTACCAATGCATGGTAGAAGTTTGTCTAGAGCTACAGGATTATGCTAAAGCCATAGAATACGTCGAACGCAGCCAAGCTCGTAACTTAGTCGAATTTCTCACAAACCCTGAACTCTACCCCGAAAATAACGTTCCCTCTGAAATCCATAACGAACTTGAGCGCCTGCGCCAAGAAATTACTCTCACACCTCAGCAAATAGGCATGGATATGGAAATAGAACGGAAACGACAGGGAATCTTGAAAATTGCCGCTTGAGTAAAATAGCCGATTCACCACCAATATGGGTTGAGCCAACCTCTTCCTTAATTTTTTGCCACCATAACCTGTTCAATAAATTGTTGCATTCGCTCAAAATGTGACCCTTGCCAATAAATCTGATCGCAGGTTTGACAGCGATGAAACTCATCAATGGATTGTCGCGTTTGCTCCGGTAACTGATCCGCGATCGCATCTTTTTCAACAGGTACTAATACCCCATTACATCGGATACACCGATGAAAGGGTAAAATAGCATCAAATAAATTGAAGCGACGCAAGACTTCAACGATTTGTTGATCGGGGTTTTTGGAGCGCACATAATACCCATACCTCACGATAGAACGCATCAGTAATCGGGTATCGCGAGTTAACAGAATCCGTTGCTCATCGGCAGAAACTTGGGCTAACTCTGGATCAGCGTAGTCATTGCGATACAGCGTATCAAACCCCAACAACCGCAACGCATTGGCTAATTTCCCTAAATGAATATCCAGAACAAATCGATACTCCTGGGGTTCAGGGGGACTCACCCGGATACTGGGATTGATTTCATCTAACACTGAAATTGGACAAACCGTGACGCGATCGCGATCTTGAACAATATAGGAAAAATCAACCGATTCTCCATTAACCAAAATCGCATCCACTTCCGGATGAGGAACCCCCAGGGATTCGATCATATCCTTAATCGAGGTTCGCCCTTTAAACTCATGAGGAAAACGAACATGACGCTTGTTTGGAGGCAAAAAATAATTCAATTCTGCCAGAAAATCAAATTCAGCAGTTGCCATGATAATAACCTTGATTCAAAACCAACCCTAACCACCTGTAGGGGCGGGTTTTACAACTATCATTTGGGTTTGACCCCAATGTAACTAAACCCGCCCCGATCGCGTGATCAACCCCGACAACCGGAACCCTAACCACCTGTAGGGGCGGGTTTTACAACT
>NZ_JAVJQN010000037.1:0-104676 GCF_040218245.1 Coleofasciculus sp. E1-EBD-02
TGTATACTGTCCGCAATCAGAGCTTACCCAGGATTTACTCTCCATTGTCCATGTCTTCTCTTGCCGAATGCAGGACTGGAGAAAGTACGGTAAGAAAATCAAAGAAGATCCGAATCTACCTAAACCCTGAGCAGAGAAACCTGGTCAAAAGATGGATGGGAGTATCAAGGTTTGTTTTTAACAGAACTGTTGAATATTTGCAGCAACCCGACACTAAGGCTAACTGGAAGGCAATCAAGGGAGGGTTATTGAACTCATTGCCAGAGTGGTGTTCAAGTGTTCCCTATCAAATTAAGTCAATAGCTATTAAGGACGCTTGTGCAGCCGTAAGAGAAGCCAAGAAGAAATACAAGAAAACGGGGCAAGTCCAAAAAGTTAAGTTTCGTTCCCGTAAAGACAGAATTCAGTCTTGTTATATTCCTAAATCAGCCGTAACCAACTTAGGAATATACCACACAATATTGGGTAAGATACGCTACACAGAACAGTTACCCGATAATATTGGGGATTGTCGATTGGTGTTCCATCACGGTCAACACTACATCTGCGTTCCCCATGACGTGCCACGAATTAAATCCGAGAATCAAGGACGGGTCGTGGCACTAGATCCCGGTGTTCGGTCTTTCCTGACTCTGTTTACCGAAGATAGCTTTGGTTGGATAGGGACAGGAGATATTGGACGCATCCAACGACTCTGTTATTACCTTGATGATTTAATTTCCCGTATAACTAAAGCCAAAGCCAAACAACGTCGGAGATTAAAAAAGGCGGCTGACCGATTGAGGTTGAGAATTCGCCATTTAATTGACGAGATGCATCACAAAGTTGCTCGATTCTTAGTCGATAATTTTGATGTCATTTTGCTCCCGACGTTTGACGTATCTCAAATGGTGGTTAAGTCCACAAGAAAACTCAGATCTAAGTCAGTTAGGCAAATGTTGTCTTGGGCGCATTACCGCTTTGAGATGTTTCTGAAGCACAAAGCGTTTGAGGCAGGCAAAGTTGTAATTGATTGCAATGAAGCCTACACCAGTAAAACCGTAAGCTGGACAGGTGAAATCATTTCCAATCTCGGTGGAAAAAAAGTCATTATTGGTGGTGATGGATTTCGGATGGACAGGGACATCAATGGCGCTCGTGGGATTTTCCTGCGGGCTTTGGGAGATATCCCCTCTCTAAGAGCTTGTCTTTTAGAGTGCATTGTTAGCAAATGTTAGCAAAATTACATCGGTATAGTTAAGCTGATCTCCTCCAATCCCACGGATTGCATTAATTCCGTCCAACTGGTAGCCACGGCGGGATTATTGGGTTGGCTGCGCTGAAGTTCCACTAATATAGTGAGGGCATCGTACCAAAACCCTTCTTGGGCATAGAGGGACACTTTTTCTAAGGCAGTGACATTCTCTAACTGTTGCTGTAACGGGTTACTAATTGGGATATGTTCCACCCAACCGCCCACAACCCAGTCTTCCATGCGATCGCTCGGATTACAAACAAGGGCAACTGTCCAGTAGTAGGGCTGATCCGGCGCTAGAGAGGGTGCTGTATCCGGTAAGCCAACTCTAACCAAACCCGTTTGAGACACCGGAATACTCACCTGATAAATCCCGTTCATTTCCTCGTCAAACAGGCTAAATTCCATGGTTTGGGCAGTGGTTTGGGGGATAGACACGAAGAAATTGGGGCGATCGCTTTGAGATAACCCGATATGAGATCCGGGCGCTACAGCCGTCAAAGAACGCGAGTTTGCCGATGGATTGGCTAAACAGGTGAGCTGCACGGGACGAGAACCGCCGCCAACTGTACCGCCACGGGGCATATTCCTACCGGGAGGAGGGTTAAAGCTAACGGTAACCGGAGAATCTGCCCAAACTTTCGCTGTCATAAATGGCGCTACCACTACTGACAAGGATAAGAATACAGATATCATTCTCCAGGAGGATGTAGTCATCATTATAAATTTTGTAAGGGTTTTAAATCTAGTTTGACATATCAAGTTTTTTTCTGGACTAGAGCCAATTCCCGACCAAAATAAATGATGCCCAAAAGTAAGGATGACTTGACTCTGGTTGTTTGAGTAAATGCAGTTGAGCGCGTCTTACCGCTTCGGCTTTTGTGATGTTGGGAGTAAAAAGCTCTTTGTAGAACTGTTTCATAAACGTTGCGGTCGATTCATCATTAACCGTCCAAAGAGTCGCCAGGGTACTACGCGCCCCAGAACGCACCGCGACCCCTGCCAATCCCAACGCGGCTCGTGTATCTCCTTTCGCCGTTTGGCAAGCACTTAGGACTAAAAGTTCCAAGGGAGGCGAGTTCGATAATTCGCGGTTGGTTAATAATATATTTAATTGTTGAACATCCAACCGCCCATCCCAAGTAAGGATAAAGGTGTCTTCAGGTTTAGAGCTAAACTGACCATGAGTGGCGAGGTGAACAATGGAATAGGGTTGAGTTTTGACACGAGTTTCTAGCGCCTGAGTAGTGAACTGTTGATCCAGTAAAACGGTTGCTGAAACAGTGGCGTCAATGTCCTTAACTTCTTGCTTCACTCCCGGTAGAGGCGAAAAGTTGGGTTTTCCTTCACTTAAACCCCCCAGTAAGGCTTTAGACTGGCGTCTTGCCCAGGGTTCAGTTGTTAAAAGTTGTAAACTGGGCGCGATCGCAATTCGATACTGTTCAATTAAATACTGTTTCCCATCATGTAAAGCTGCCATCGGTAGATTCCGCAGGGAACCATCCAGAACAAACACTAATGTTTTAATTGACTGGCGATTTAAATCCTCGGCGGCGGGTTGTACCAACCAGCTATAAATTTCTTGGGCAATAGATAATCGTTCTTCGGCAAAAGATGTGCGTCTAAAGGATTGGCGCATTCGGTTAATTGCCTCATCGACTTGGGCTTGAGATAGATTTGTGCTGTAATGTTTCAATGATTGATCCGGTAGGGAAAGGATTACTTCCAAGCGAGAATTAGAACTATCCCGCAGGGAATCGGGTAGAATAATCGGATAAATAACAGCCGCCGTTGGATCGATGCGATCAATAGCTTCCGACTGAGTATCTAAGCAAGCTTCCCGAAAGAAATTAGCCAGTTCCGCCAATTGGAGAGATTCAATCGTGGTTCGCGCTTGTTTGAGGTTAGCTTGACTGACTTCTTCCGCTTTTCCGGGAATCGGTTGTAAAAGTAAATCCACCAATTCCCGATAAACGGGTTCAACCTGTTCCTGAAATGAAAACTGCACATCTGGGTTAATTGCCACTAAATCTTGGCGTAGGGATTGTAGGGTATTAACGGCTTCTGTGTACGAGGCGATCGCGCTGTTTATATCCCCAGTTTTAAACAGCAATTTTCCCATTTGCCACTGCCATTGATAGGCAATTTCCTCAGCATGAATTGCCTCGGTTAAACGGAGGGCTTTTTCCGTTAACTGTTTCGCCTCGTCCCACTGTTTTGTTTGCAAATAAACTTGTCCTAAACGACCCAAAGCATAAGATTCAGCACGAATATTTCCTAACTGTTTTGCCTGTTTTTGAGCCATTGCTAAGAGTTGAGCGGCTTTAGTAAAATCCTGAGAATTGAGTTTAACCAGACTATCAGCTAGTTCAATTTGAGCGTAAATAGTGGTTTGACTTGGCGGTAAATTCGCCAGTTGTGTTTGAATCAGGGAAACTAAGTTTTGAGCCTCTTGCAAGCGATTGAGTTGAACCAAAAGCTTAAGTTGATGGATTTGGGCTTGTAGCTGAACCGGACTATTTTGGGCGGCAACTTTTTGGTAATAGTCGAGTGCTATTTGAGGTAGCTGTTGAGCTTCGGCAAGATTTCCTAAACTCAGCCAAGCCACCTGAATATCCCCATCCGATTGCAGTTGTTGCGCTACAACTAAACCTTGTTCAAGAATATTTTGAGACGTGGCAAAATCGCCAGCAACGCGCAGCACGTTCCCCAAATTCAGTAGCCCAACCAGTTTAAGGTGGGAGTCAGCTTGGCGGCTCAGCGAAGCCTCAACTTGTTCTAACATTGTTCTGGCACGTAAATAAAACCCTAGGGCTTGTAAGGCTCTGGCTTGGTTGATTTGAGTGCCAATCTCACCCGTGGAATCGCCTAATTCTCGATAGAGCTTTTCCGCTTTTTTCCAAGTTTCCAGAGCCGTTGTATATTTTGCCTGGTTAAATTGTAGTTGTCCTTGATTGTTGAAAATTTGGGCAATGATAAATTGAGAAGATGGTGAGGTTTTATTTTTGATCAACGTCAAGGCTTGATTTATCGTAGCTTCCGCTTCCGGGAATTGTCCCAGTTGTTGATAAGCCAGTGCCAAATAACTGAGAATTAGTCCTTGATGCAGTTTATCCCCTTGAGACTCAAACTCAGAAGCGGCTTCTTTCCAAACATTGGCGGCGGCTGAATATTGTCCAGTTTGATAGAGGATTTGTCCCGTTTGGAGGTGAGAATCAGGTTGAGCTGCTATTATTTTTGGTGAAGGGAAGAAAACACGCGATCGCTCAACATCCATGTTAACCTTGTCGGTTGGATTTAGTATCTCAACCCCACTCTCACTTGTCGCGCCATGAACACCCACAGCCATCAGGAACCCAAGCAGCGTACAAAGAATGAATATAACTACTAGGTTTCTGGCAATTATTTTGTGCGGTAATCGTAATAAGTTCATGAGTGACTAAGTAGGAAAAATTCAAGTTAACAGTGAGAATTGTCATTTGTCATTTGTCATTTGTCATGATTTGAGTCCCGACACCCGCCCGACGCCCGACGCCCGGAGTTCAAACTCCGGGCTAATAGCTCAAGTCCACTAAAGTGGACTGAAACTTTTATCCAGTTGTCTTTAGATGAATTTCGCGTTTACTTGAGTTTAAACCAAAGGTGATTGGTGAGACTTGTACTTCAATTCAAGGCTTAATTAGGGTCTGCTGAATAAGTCTTGTGGTGGGGAGAGGCAATAGGGAATAGGCAATGGGCAATGGTTTCAACCCTATTAATTCAGCAAGGCTTAATTCTTAATAGCGTGATTTTCCTGACACGGTTGTGAATAGGAAGAATTAGAGGATATTTCCGCCGACGTTTCCGCCACCAATTCCATCGTTCCATCTGGCTGTGTTATCCAACCTGTAGCCTCAACCAAAGGAGTTTGAGTATTAAGTGTTGAGCTAACTTCCTCAGCTTCCCCAGCTTCCTCTGCTTCCCCAGCTTCCCCAGCTCCCCCAGCTCCCCCAGCTCCCCCAGCTTCCTCTGCTCCCCCAGCTTCCCCAGCTCCCCCAGCTCCCCCAGCTCCCCCACTTCCAGAAACTCGCCAATCAATCCAACCCGGAGCAGAATTCAACGCCTCACCCGGAGTTGGGGGTAATCCCCCTCGCCCAACCACAACCAAGCTATTATTTCGCGCTTGAGATGAACAAGTTTGAGCAATTTGATTACTAGAATCGGTAAGCGTTGTAGGTAACTCTGCTAATCCTTGGGCTGGATCAATTCCTCGGATATCAATTTGCACGGTTCCACTAAACTCAGCACCCAACTCCGAAGTCGCTGTAATATCACTGAATCGGGTTAATTTCTCGCGAAACTGAATACCGAAAATCCCTTGAGCGGTAACACTGACTCGACCACCAAATCCTTTTTCGGCATTAGCTGTAATGTCGCTATTTTCTTCAGGTACAGCAGCTAAAGTATCAGTATTAATCGTGATATTACCACCATCCGCATTACCTGCATCCGTACTAATTCGACTCCCACGACGCAACAAGATATTCTGCGCTTGCAGGTTAATATTTGCGCCTCCACCCGATGCTGTTGTGCCATCAATGCTGCTTTGATTATCAAGTGCGATCGCGTCGGCTAAAACATTAATATTTCCCGCCTGTCCCGAACCCAATGCTTGCAAATTCAGTGTTCCGCCCTTGTCCAGAGTTAATTCTCCCACATTCAGATTCAATGACCCTCCATTCGCCGTCGCATTCGGATTAATTACGCGAGATGCAATCCCTACAGAGGTTTGAATTTGACTGTTAAATTCATCTTGACCCTGATTGCCAATTACCTCGACGCGATCGGCATCAATGGTGATACTTCCAGCATCGCCTCTCCCTAATGATGCCGTAGTAATCACGCCTCCATCTCGGAGAGTGAGTACAGGCGTAGAAATCATCATACTCCCTCCCCGATTCGCCGCATTCGCATCAGCAGAAATGAAACTCGGACCCCGACTTCCATTTGCCAAGACTCCAGAAATTCCCTCGATTGTGACTGATTCAGTCGCCTTAACGGTTAAATTTCCTCCAGATCCCCCCGTTGTATTTAAAGGTTGGTTGCCAATCACTGCACCACTGGATAAACTAATGCCACTTCCTCCAGCAATCCTCAACCGTTTTGTGTCAATCGTAATATCTCCAGCTTGACCATTGATTCCGCCTGCGGTAGAACCAATTAAAGTAGCGACAGGACTACCATCAGGAGTACGCAGCACGTCTACCGATTCTGACGCTTTCAGGTAAATATCCCCCGATGCACCGCGATCGCGCGTCACGCTAATCAACGCCGCACCATCACGCACAGTTAAACGTTTTCCCTCAAAGGTAATATTTCCTCCTGTACCCGTACTGCCTGCAATTGTGCCACTGTTCATGACAGAACCAACTAAATCGAAAACCTCAGCACGGATCATTATATTTCCCGCGTTACCTGTACCCGACGTAGGACTACCAAAAACACCTCCATTCTCGACCAACAATTTACCTGTATCAATCGTGATGGTTCCAGCTTTTCCTATACCAGTTGTGCCAGTTATTAGCAAAATTTGGGGGTCAAACGGGTCGATCACGCCAAACTGTAAATACTGACCCACAAACAGTCGATAACGATCCGCTCCAATTCCCCTCATTTCTACGGAATCGGTAGCATGGATATTAACTGCACCACCTCTACCTTTTCCTAGTGTCAGTGTAGAAATTTGTGAGCCACCGTAAACCCGAAATGTTTTAGCGTTAATATCAATACTTTGACCGTCCCGATTTCCCAAGGTTAAGGCATAGATTTTACCCCCATTGAGACTGACCGTTTCGCCGCTAATCTCTACGCTGCCACCTCCCTCTCCCGTCGTATTAAGCATGGCTCCGTTTGATAGTTTAATCGTGCCGAAACTCGGACTATTTTCATAGTTTAAACGCAATCCCTCAGCCGTGGATGTCAACCCAACAAACCCAGCACTAGCAATGCTACCTAGGAGAATTTTTCCCTCATTCGCGGTTAAATTGCCCCCATTGAGGAAAATATCACCGCCAATTAAAGCTAATGTTTTACCGGGTTGTACGGCTAACCCAACGTTATCGGAAATAGGAATATCTTTGGCAGGAGTGGGCAGATTAGGTGATGCCAATGCCGTTGATTGATTGGTAATACTTTTAGGATTTGACCCAAACTGCAAGCCAATGGGAGTATTGATCGTCAGTAGGGGCGGTGCTTGGGGATTGGTGGCACTAAAAGAACTCCCATCCGCCAACTTAATACTATTCGCTGTTGAAGCAATAAACGAACCCCCGATATTTAACTGAGCATTATCGCCAAAAATAATTCCACTGGGATTAATCAGAAAGAGATTAGCATCAGAGTTAGCCTTGATTATGCCATCAATCGTGGAGATTTCTCCCCCGGTGACTCGCGTCAGGATAGTCTGTACATCCTGGACATTGTTAAAGTAAGCAGTTTGTCCGCTAGGGATTGAAAACTGCTCAAAACTGTGAAATAAATTACTCCCTGATGCCGTACCCCCTGTAATCGTGAAGGTATCGCCATTAGGAGTAACGACAGAATTATCGGGTAACGTTCCATCCGGCACGATTTGCGCTTGCACGCTCAAGCTGGATACCAAGCAACAAGACGTGACTGATGTCAGCGCCCAACAGGTACGGAGCGCGATCGCACCAAAATAAGTTGAATAAAACTTCATTGACTGTTTATCGGTTACATCTGAGGATTCGGTAGATTCACCTCAAACAAACCGATCATTCCTTTCAGGGGAATGAATAGGCTTAAAATGCTGTTCGTAGCGTCTATTATTATATCAAATCCACTTTGATAGCCGTCTTCTCTTTGCTGAAAATAAAAAACAACAGCCTCTAGGGATACTGTAGGTTAGCTTGAAGCATGAAACCCAACATCCACAACGCTTACAGAGAATAACACGATCCTTTCAACAAGATAGGGCGTGGGAAATGGAGAATGGTAACGCTAAGATCATCAAGAAGAAAACAATCGGGTTAAAAGTCGCTTAGCGAAACGCTTGGAGCCAGGTTTGGAAGATAGAAATCCGCCTAAAATTCGCCGGATAATCCATTGGTTTGCTGTTGGACGTAATAAATGAAGCAAGTGTCGAAATCCAAAGAAAAATAATCCAATCATTACCAAAGCAGCGATCAGCATGAAAGGGGTTTTCAGGAAAACTGGGATAAAGGGAATCACTAGCAGCATAGCAATCAGCAACGCCAATCCCAAAGCGAGTCCATTGATTAACCGAGTTAACGGCAAAAATGTACCCAAACGCAACTGACCCATGATTTGTTCAATTAACCAATAATGCGCCGCTGAAATCTGATGGGAAAACTTGGGACGTTCTAGACAATTGCGCTGGATTTGATGCATAATATCACCATCCATACCAATCACACTTCGCATTAGCGCCTCTTGGGAGTTTCCGCGCTGATAGTACGTACAAAACGTTAATCCCGATTGCCAACGGTTTTCGTCATCAATGAGAGCGTAATATCGCAAATCTGTGAGTAATTGGCGGGAAAGCTTCAAGGAATCCCCCATCTGTTGAGCCTGTTGAATCTGATGTAAAATTTCTTTATCTAACGTGAAGCGAACTCCGTGAAACAGAACCTGAGAGCGAGAAATGCGTTCTACCTCCACTTGAATACAAGAGGCGATCGCTAAATTCTGACGTGGAGAAAGCAGGTGAGACGGTGATGCTAAACGAGGATGCTGATTCATAAACGTCAAACCCTGTTTCCTTTGCCCTGCGTGCAGCGCTATACCTTATGACTTATGCAGTGTAGCTTTGATTAGACCAATAATAAACTCCAACAGTCCGCGCCATTGTCGTTCACTGGCGATTACTCCCTCTCGATGAATTTGCAAAATAACCTCTTTCTGGGGATGGTGAAACAGGGATTGATCATAACGGTTGATCACATCACCATCAAGTTGAATCACGGTTTGAGCGCAAATCGTATCCGTGGTGATCATCCGTTGAATCATCTCAACTTGATCGGGTTGTTGAGAGACTAAACGTAGCACCGTTTGATTCCGATCATCCAAAGCGGCTTTGAGTTCCGCCAGTTTACGCAACCCCCGTAAAAAACGACAGTTCCCTAACAGTCGTTGAATAGCAACAATTGTCTCTGGACTTTTCAGATCCAGGGGATTGGGGAGACGAGTGGGAGTACGCTCAAAGTCATGGGCGAAACTGGAGTTATCCTGCTCATACACCGTCGGATCATGAAGTTCCGAGGTTGGATCATTCAACAGTCCCCGATACTCCCGTTCTAGACTGGTGCGTAACTCCAAGTAGCGATCGCGTAATGACTCGTGGATACCTTGTTGTTCTAAATACCCTGGCGAAATCGGATAAATATCCCGGTAGGCTTCCCAGGCAATAAACTTATGACCACTAATATGATCCACCACTATCGTATTCACTTCCAGCGCCGTGAAGTCGATCAGTGTGTCACCTAACGACTGCAAGAAATGATTAATGTTTCGATTCACACCCGAATTATTGCCTCGGGTTTTAGAGACGGGTACATCTGAATGCTCTTGTCGATTGCGATTGGTCATCAACCCACACCTTTTTAGAACACCTGTTCAGTCATCCAATCATCTACCGAAATTTCCCAAAAATGGAAACCTTCGTGACTCAACATTCAATTGTATCGCTCTACGGAATCTCTCCCCCATCTCCCTCTGCTCCCCCATCTCCCCCAGCTCCCTCTGCTCCCCCAGCTCCCCCAGCTCCCCCATCTCCCTCTGCTCCCCCATCTCCCTCTGCTCCCCCAGCTCCCCCAGCTCCCTCTGCTCCCCCAGCTCCCCCTGCTTCCCCTAAGGTTCCTGATGTTTATCCTGAAAGGGGCTAGGAGGTGGAGGCGGTGGTGGTTCTCCTTGCTGCGTTGATTTGGGTTTCTTCTCCCAATTCTCCTCCTCTGGATGGCTTAGGGGATCAAAATCATCTAGGGAAAATTCGTCCAAGGAGAGTTCCTCGAATTCATAATCCGGCTCATTCACATTTTCGGCGGCTTGGTTTTGATCCCCCAACAAATCCATGGGATCACTTGATGATTCTGAATTCAGTTCTTTTTCCTCAGACTCTTCGGGTAAAGCACCTAAGCCTTCCAGGGGATCGCTAGTAGACTCAGACGTTTGGCTTTCACCCAAGTCTGACCATTCAATCTCACTATCAACCTCAGTTAAATCAGAATAGGGTTCAAGTTCCTCAACGGCAAATTCATCCCAGTCTTCCTGAATATTTAACGCTGAGGGGGACTCCTCAACAGGTGGAGGGGCGGCGAAGGGGTCAAAGTCTTCTACTAAGTCACCCCAGTCTTCATCCTTATCCATCTGGGCAAAAGAGCGATCGCCTAATTCTGGTTCATCTACTACCCAGTCATCCCAGTCGGTATCGTCGTCAGTATCCTGGTTTAGTTCTTCTAAGGAGTCCAAACTGGGCATTTTTTTAGCCGATTCCGGTTCCCTCGGTTTGGGTTCAATGTCTGTCTGGGGTGGGATATCCGGTTCAGCCGAGGGGGGTGACTTCAATTCCTCAAGTTCCAATGTTCCCCAGTCTTCGTTGAGAACTTGCCAGTCTTCCTCATCTAACTCCGCTTCGTGGCGATCCGATAGCGGTTCTGGTTCTGCTTCAATGAATTCATCTCTCGCATCCTCCTCAGGGATTGAGGACTCTTCATCCTCTAGCGGTGGGGGTGGAGGAGGGGGTAATGACTCAAGCAAATCTAGCACCGAGTCATCCTCATCTTCCTCATCTTCTTCCTCTTGTTCCTCCCAAGCTGTTGTCTCTGGCGAGGGAGTCGATTCAGGAGATACCTGTTCCTGAATATCCGGAGTCGTCAAATCTGGCGTTTGGGCGGTCAATTCGGCGGCGGCTACTCCCGCATCCGATGAGGTGGCTGTCTCTTGCGGGGGAATGGATAAGGGCGGGTATTCTATCTCACTCAACCCTGTCTTGTGATGTTGCAGCGCGATTAAAATCTCAAATAGCTTTTGCAAACTTTTAAGATTATTCTCAACAAGCTGATTGCCTTGCGCCACCTGATCTAAATGAAAGGGGAGGAGATCTCGATAGGGACCATTGCCAATAAACTGATCCCCAATCTCATTCGCGATCGCTCCCTCAATCGTATTAATTTGAGTCCGCAGGCGATAACCGGGTTGGGCGGCTGTTTCGGCGTGTTCCTCAGCATCAGCAGCCACCCAGGTGGTAATTTTCAACTGAACGGCTTCCGCTAAAGCCCCAGCAAACGCTTCTTGAACCTTGCCTGCTTTGAGTTGTTGCCTAAAATCCTCACTCGACGCCATAATAAACTCACCTGAATTTGGGCGATAACCAATACAGAAACTGCCAGATTTGTCAACCTCTATCTTCAAGATTAGGGTAAATTATCCTGACTCGAAGGCGACAGAGCTGGATTGCTCTCCCGAAGTTGCTGCTGGGTTGACTGTTGGGGTTGATATTGCACGCGAGTCAACACGGTAAAGAGTTGTTGCAAGTTTTCCAGATTATTCTGGATAATCTGGCGTCCTTCCTGAACTTGCTGGGTATGAAATTGGCGTAGTTCCGTGTAGGGACCATTACCGATAAATTGAGATCCTACCTCATTATCGATGGAGCCTTCTACAATATTAATCCGGGTACGCATACAGGAATTAGCCGCAGGCTTCTCTGTTTGGGGCGAATTGGCGGAAGCCACCCAGGTGGTAATTTCCAACTCCACCGATTCCGACAAGGCTAGGGTAAAGGCATCGCCAATGTTCCCTGCCTTTAGTTTCTGTTTAAAATCTTCGCTGGTTGTCATAGATCCGCTCCAGCTATATCAGCTTAACAATAGACTCAAAGTGCTTTGACTATAACAAACTTCCGCCTCACCTGAACAAATTTTCTCACAAGGGAACAGGGAATGGGAAGCTGGGGGAGATAGGAGAGATGAGAGAGATGGGGAAGATGAGGGAGTCATGTTCCAGACGTACTAGAGCGTGTCTGTCTGTAGGGGCGGGTTTCACTACTATCTTGTCCTTTACACCTATAAGTAACTAAACCCGCCCCGAGCAAATGACAAATGACAAATGACAAATGATTACCAAAAGTCTGTCACCTCATAACCCAGCTCACGCAGCATCTGATACAACAGGGGTAAACTGAGACCAATAACATTACTATGACAACCGTCTAGTTTTTCGACAAATAAGCCGCCCCGCCCTTCCAGCGCAAAGCAACCCGCACACTTAAGTGGTTCGCCTGTAGCCACATACGCTTCAATCGCGCGATCGCTAACATTGGCAAAGTAGACTCGTGTTATCCCACAACGGATAATTGTTTTGTCCTGTAATAAGTCAATTAAGGCATGACCCGTATAGAGTTCGCCCACTCTACCCCGCATCATTTGCCACCGGGCGATCGCCTCTTGGGGATTGGCGGGTTTCCCGTGGATCTCACCCTGAATGCTTAACACTGAATCACAGCCTAACACTAGCGCATCGCTAAATTTAGGCGCAACGGTTTGGGCTTTGTGTAATGCTAACGTCTTGACCAACTCTATCGGATCAGTAACCTTAACCTGAGATTCATCAAAATCACTCTGACAAACGATGGGTTCAATGCCAACATTGTGCAATAAACGGCGGCGTGCTGGCGAAGCGGAGGCTAAAACGAATTTTGTCATTCGTCATTTGTCCTTTGTCATTCGTTACATTTATCTTGACAAATAACCCCTAATCTAGTAAACGTTAAACGAACTAACGACTTGGGTAAACAAGTCTTGCACTTTATCCCAACGTTCTTCAGTGGTTGAAGCATTCAAGGTATAGAGTTTGTCATGACTGATCACGGCTGTGGCTAGGTCATGCCGATTTTGACTGGGAAGTTTGACACTATATTCAAGAAGATAATAGGTTTTGTCTCCCGTATCGCGAGCTTTGGCATCAACTAATTCAACTTGACGATTGGAATTCGCCGCCGAAAGCACATTTTGCTGGAGTTGGTAACCGACTTCCCCAGGCGTTCCTAAATCGGTGAGGGTTGTATTCTCTGGAACGGGGTTAATCACCACGCTGACATTTTCGGTTGGCTCGATCAAATCCCGAAATACAACATCAGGTCCATCAGTGACTTTAATCGGCACCCAACCATTCGGATAGAGAAACTCATAACCGTCAGCCGTATCGACATAGCTTTTCAGTCCACTAACGCCGACAGTGCAGCCATGCAGACTTAAGCTGAATACTAGCAGCAAAATGGCGGCAATGGTCTTGAGCATCTTTTTATCCTTTGAATTGGTGCATTCTTATTGTCTCATCTTCCGGGTACACTAATGATCAAGTATCGGTCATGTTGGCTTGGACAGGGTTAAAGTTAACGAGGAACCACTTTGGGACGGTTTACGTCGCCAGAGTGTAAAACTCTCACGCTAACCGTTCTGAAAAACCTATGCAGAACTATGCAAAACTATGCATATCTGTACATGCGTCGGAACGTGCAGACTAAGATTCACCGCAGTCTACGTTAGACGGGTCACGACACCTTGATATAAACGCCAGTATCAGGCTCTGTCGAATTCAGTTAAGCAATCAGTGAACAGGTTTATAGCTGTAGTGCTGAATTCGTAAAAAGCCTATCTAACATTGTCGAGGCAAACTTTACTTAGTAATAAGGTTGACAGAAGATGTCAAATTACGTTTTTCTCATTGACGCAAACAAGAAACCACTTAATCCAATTCATCCGGCACAAGCCAGGAAGTTATTGGACGCGGGAAAAACCGCCGTATATCGGTGCTATCCGTTCACATTGATTCTTAAACGAGTCGTTGAAAATTCGGTAGTTCATCCGCTTACTCTCAAGATTGATCCGGGTTCAAAAGTTACAGGTATTTCGCTGGTGAGTGACCGAAACGAGGTGATTTTTGCAATGGAATTAGAGCATCGGGGTCAGCAGATTAAGTCAGCCCTCTTATCTCGTCAGGCTCTCAGGAGAGGACGCAGAAACCGGAAGACTCGCTACCGCCAAGCACGGTTTCTTAACCGAAAACGTCCTCAAGGATGGTTGCCACCGAGTTTAATGCACCGAGTTTTAACTACTGAAACTTGGGTAAAGAGGTTGTGTAAATTGGCGCCGATTGGTGAAATCAGACAAGAGTTAGTCCGGTTTGACACTCAAAAAATAGATAACCCCCTTATCTGTGGCACAGAGTACCAACAGGGAACTCTTTTCGGTTATGAAGTTCGGGAATATTTACTAGCTAAATGGGACAGAAAGTGTGCTTACTGTGAGACAGAGAATGTCCCTTTACAGGTTGAGCATATCCACCCTAAAGCCCAGGGAGGAAGCAACCGAATTTCTAATCTGTGTCTGGCTTGTGAAAGGTGCAATATAAAGAAAGGGACAAAACCCATTGAGCAATTCCTCTTTGAAAAACCCGACTTACTTAAGCGAATATTAGCTCAAACCAAACAACCTCATCTAGATACAGCCGCTGTTAATTCTACCCGATGGACGCTGTTTGAGAGCCTCAAGAAAATGGGTTTACCCGTTAGTAGTGGTACAGGTGGACAGACTAAATACAACCGGATTCGATTGGGACTGCCAAAAGAACATTGGCTAGATGCTGCTTGCGTCGGCATAACCGAGACGCTTCATGTGCTGACCAAGCGAATCCTGAAAGTCAAAGCAACCGGGATGGGTGGGCGGCAACGCTGTCAAACCAATAAATTTGGCTATCCGGTCAAGACACGTCCACTACGTCCCATTTTTGGGTTCTGCACAGGTGACATTGTACGTGCCGTGGTTCCCAAAGGTAAGTACAAAGGGACTTTCACTGCTAGGGTTTGCCCGATGTCAGATGGTCGTGGCGAGTTCGTTATTGACAAAAAAAGGAGGTCAATCCGATTGGATTACTGCACACCGATTCACCGTAAAGACGGCTATAGCTATGCATTTTGACCACAATTGCCTAGATATGGAGAGAAATAAAATTACAGTTTCCAACCCTCTTAACCTTAAACCGAAAAACCACAACTAACGATGAACTCAACCTATCGCATACTGACCATTTTTGGATTAATGACTGTCCTGACGGGATTCTCCGAAGCGGTTCACGCCCAACAGCCAATCAGGGTTGTGCAAGAAGCCTCGTCAGAGAAGTTAACAGCCGTGGAACTGTATAACCAAGGCGTCGATAAATTGGAAAAGGGTGATTATGCTGGTGCGATTTCTGACTTCGCCGATGCATTACAACTGAATCCCGAAGATGCGGATACCTACTATAATCGCGGCTACGCTTATCATAGTCTGGGTAATTACGACGCTGCCATTTATGACTATACCCAAGCCATTGAGTTAAATCCCGATTTCAGTCAAGCCTATAGTAACCGAGGCTATACCCATTTTGTGCGCCGGGATTATCAAAAAGCGATCGCGGATTTCACTAAGGCGATCGAAATTAACCCGGAAAATGACACGGCGTATATTAGTCGCGGGAATGTTTACGACGAGTTCGGCAATTCTGAAGCGGCTCTCGACGATTACGCCAAAGCCCTGGAAATCAACCCCGAAAATGCTCGCCTTTATTATAATCGGGGGCTAACCCGCAATCGCTTAGAACAATATGAAGACGCGATCGCTGATTATACTAAATCAATTGAACTCCAACCCACCTTTGCTGAAGCGTATTACAATCGGGGGCTGACTCAATTCCAATTGGAGAACATTGAAGCAGCGACGGCTGATTTGCAGAAAGCGGCTGAACTTTTCCAAGAGCAAGGCAGATTAGACAGTCATCAAACTGTTATGAATGCGTTGCAAGCGATGCAAGGGGAAGCAAACCCCTGACCCTACTGATTTTGGCTTTTTAGGCTAAATCGAACTAATGTTTCGCGTAATCCTTGATCAGATTTCACTTCATTGTTAGTCCAAAATCGCTGGATTAACAGGGGTGTTCCCGATTTAGGGATTCGCAGAACTTAGCTAACGCTTGATACAGAGACAGCGACGAACATTAATCCACTAACTAAAACTAGAGCCGCAATTCCCAGAAATACATAGTTACGTTGCTCGGTTTTGGTTGGTGGTTCTGCTTGGTAAACTTTCGGTTCACGGGCAAAGTTATTTAAACGTCCGCCTTCTTCTGTGGTATATGGCATGAATGATAACCTTCTTTACTTATCTTATATAATCTTAACATCCTCACCGTAAAAATACTCACTTGTTTGGATAAAAAATTGTTATATTCGCTAAAACCATTCTGCACGTCAAGTTGTAGTATGCAAATTAGTACGACAATCGGATGTAGTAATTGCGTATTACAGCATGAATTACGGGCAGTAACTGTAACTTATTGTGCTACATTTTGAAGTGCGGAGTCTGGGCTAGAAACATCTGCTTCACAGGGAAAGCGA
Source organism: Coleofasciculus sp. E1-EBD-02 (assembly GCF_040218245.1). Taxonomy (NCBI): domain Bacteria; kingdom Bacillati; phylum Cyanobacteriota; class Cyanophyceae; order Coleofasciculales; family Coleofasciculaceae; genus Coleofasciculus; species Coleofasciculus sp. E1-EBD-02. The sequence continues at coordinate 16,683 of NZ_JAVJQN010000037.1, forward strand.
TCGCACTAAAGGCGGTTGGGTATGATTATTGGTTGGCTAATTTCTGGACAAATGCCGCGTGTTCAGGAGACTGCCAACCCGCTTGCAAAACTGTTAGTACTTGTGGCATATTCCCCGCTAATAACTCAGCAACGGCTAACCACAACCCAGGAAAAACTTGACTTCGGATAATTCCATCGTTATCAGCCGATAATTCCAGATACTCGCCTTGTTCCAGATAGAACCAGCTTAATTGGCGATCAAGAACTTGCCAGACGATATATTCTTTGACTCCATTGCGGCGATATGCCTGTTTTTTAGTATGGAGATCAATGGCAACGCTACTGGCAGCAATTTCGACAATTAACTCTGGCGCTCCTTCGATATAATCATCATCACTTAGCTGTGTTTGACCACCGGCTTCTGGATTGATCAACAGAACTACATCGGGTTGAGGTTCGTTATCGAGATCTAAACGAACGCTTGGGTTGTCTCCCATGGAAATATTTGGCGTCATGGCGGCATAAGTTCCGAGCCAAGTAATAATTTGACCATGAGGTTCACCGTGGCTCTTAAAGCGTAAGGCAGCAGCCATGTAGACAATTCCTTCAATCAATTCCGCTTTTTTCAGATGGGGCATGGCATTGTAGCGACGCTCAAATTCATAACGGGTGAGCTTGTCGCCATTTGCCAAAGGGGGAGTGGTCAAATGCGGTAAGGGTACTTTTACCATGACGATTAGACTTGGGATGATCCTCTAGTAATCCTAGCGAATTAGGAACTAACTGGAAGCCTTTTCATCTCTTGGCAAAGATGTAACGGATACAAACTTAGGAATTTCCAAGTTATCCTTCCAAAGGACGAATGACAAAGGACAAATGACAAAACTTAATTAATCGTCCCCGTCAACGGTGAACTCGCACTGGCATAACTTTTAATCGGAATCCGTCCCGCCAGAAAAGCTAAACGCCCCGCTTCAGTCGCCATACCCATCGCTTTCCCCATCGCCACCGGATTTTTGGCTAGCGCGATCGCACTATTCACAAGTAAAGCATCTGCCCCCATCTCCATAGCTTGCGCCGCTTCACTGGGCGATCCAATCCCCGCATCTACGACTACAGGAATTCCCGCTTCTTCGATAATAATTTGAATATTTGCCGCCGTTTTAATCCCCTGTCCTGAACCAATCGGAGAACCCAAGGGCATCACGGTGACACACCCCACCTCTTCCAATCGTTTAGCTAACATGGGGTCAGCATTAATATACGGCAGTACAGCAAACCCCTCTTTCACCAGTTTCTCGGCTGCTTCCAAAGTACCAATCGGGTCAGGTAATAAATATTTCGCGTCGGGAATCACTTCCAACTTGACAAAATTATTATCCTCTTGTCCTAATAACTTTGCCATTTCCCGTCCTAACCGCGCCACCCGCACGGCTTCCTCTGCGGTTTTACAGCCTGCGGTATTGGGTAACATCCAGATTTTTGTCCAATCCAGCGCTTCTGCCAATCCTTCATGACCCGGGGCTTTGGTTTGCACCCGCCGCACAGCTACGGTAACAATCTGACTCCCACTCGCCGCAATACCCTGTTGCATTTGTTCAATGGTGCTATATTTCCCTGTACCGGTCATCAGCCGGGAGTGAAATGTTCGACCCGCAATGATTAACGGGTCAGTTGTCGCTGGTTCTGTAACCGAGGTGGTTTGGGGAGATACGGGCGTAATCGGAGAACTGATCATTAAATTTGAGGAGGATTGATGATAAAAGCGATCGTATCGAAAATAGTCTAATAGCGGATCAACAGTTTGTGTTTCCATCCAGTCTGCCAATAACTGGGCGGTTATCGGGGCGAGGAGAATACCGTTGCGGTAATGTCCAGTCGCTAGAGTTAGATTTTCACAAGGACTAACGCCGAGGATCGGACATTCATCTGGGGTGGCGGGTCGAAATCCCCACCAGCATTCCCGAATAGACCAATCCTGTAGGGATGGATATAACCGTATTGCCCGTGATAGTAAGGTGTGAATTCCTGCTGGCGTATTATCCGATTGCCATCCCACATCCTCACTGGTGGCACCAATCAGTAATCGCCCATCTCGACGTGGAACTAAGTAGGTATCGGGTCCATACAACACCCGTTGCAGGGGTAAGGGCTGATGGGGATTGGCTGGTATTTGTACCGACAGCATCTGACCCTTTTTCGGATAAACGGGTACAGGTAACAGTTGGTTAGACCAAGCCCCCGTTGCTAAGACATAATGGTCAGCCTGAAATTCACCAATCGAGGTTCTGACGCTACAAACGCGACGATTTTGCTGCTCAATTGCCTCAACGGTTACGCCTTCACGCAGGTCAATCCCTATTTCTTGAGCCGCTAATCGCAGGGCTTGCGCCAAGGCGCGGTTATCGACTTGCCCATCTTCGGGATACCACCAACCGCCAATCACATCTGCCCCTAAACCCGGTTGATATAGATGAATTGCCTGTTTATCTAACCAATTGCCAGCCTCAGGATGAGACGCTGAAACCTCTTCATAAACTGGGGCAAGAATCCCACAGGGCAAATATCCTGTCGCCACACCCGTAAGCTGTTCCAGTTTGGTACACCATTGGGAATAGAGCGATCGCGATCGCCCACATAATTCCCGCATCGGACTTTCGGGAATGGCTTCTGCATGAGGGGCTAACATCCCAGCGGCAGCTAGAGTCGCTGCTTCTTTAAAATTGCGGGTTAATACCGTGACTGTTGCCCCCCGCCACTTCAACTCTAGGGCGAGTGCCAAACCAATCACGCCACCGCCCACAATTAAAATATCACTGGAAAAGTTCATTATGAAGATAAAAATGGAGACGCGCCCTAGCCAGTCCGTACAGATTTAGTCAATCACCTTACCAGAGAGCCGTAATCGGTTCGGACTCCTCAGTCGCTTCACCCGCGCCTGTATCCGCTTGACCCACTGTGGTTTGAGGGGCTTGAGCTGTACCCTGATTAGTTTGGGCTTGATCGACGGTTCCAATCGTCGCCGGAGCCTGAGCCGTTGGCTGAGTTCCTGTTGCTGCTTGAGGTTGTTGTGTTGCCCCTTGGTCGGTTGCCGTGTCTGGAACTGACTCAATGATTTGGTTCGCTGTGCGGTTTTCACCCCCAAAGAGTCCTCCCAAAAACGGAAGGGATACGCCCTGCCAACCTAAAGCTGCTCCGACTACAACGGCAGCAATGATCACTAATCCAATTAATTTGTTCATAGTTTGTTTCCCTGTAAACTCTACAGGACTTATGTCCCACCTATCATATTAGTTAGATAGTTTTTGTACTGGCTTTTTTACTCGACTGACACCCTCTCCAGCTAAACGTTGTCTACTGTGGCAACCTTCTCAGGAGATTATATAGCGCTATGCGCTGGGCAATAGGCAATGGGCAACACCTCGGACTTCGGCGTGAGCGCGGCAACTGAGCCTGTCGAAGTTCAGTCGAACGCTTACCTCGGCTTCGCTCGGTAACACGCTCGGTGTGTCATAGGCAATAGTGAAGAAAAACGCTTACCTTACAAGGGATTGAGCAATTTGATGTTTTCTTCATTTGTCCTAACGAGAGTGCGTAGTGCTATATCTAGCCAAGTGAGCGACCTACATCACATCAGAGATCCTAATGTAGGGCTTCTTGCCGGATAAGCTAACGCTTTCCCAATTATATCGCTCCCTCTGCTCCCTCTGCTCCCTCTGCTCCCTCTGCTCCCCCTGCTCCCTCTGCTCCCCCTGCTCCCCCTGCTCCCCCTGCTCCCCCTGCTCCCTCTGCTCCCCCTGCTCACAAATATTTCTGCACCACCTGCCATCCGGAATAGGACACCCAGGCAAATCCGACAAATAAAGCAATATTGGTTCCCAGATGAACTGCCCGCGCCCAAGGGTGTTGGGGGCTAATCTGGGTGGAACTTGCGGCGGACACCGCAACCAAAGCTACAACAGCTAATCCGGCAATCAAGTGTCCCGAATGTCCGAGATTGCCATAATGACCGATAGTACCCACTACACCAATTCCCAGGAGCAGCAAGACCAAACTGACCATTACCCATCCGATGATGTAGTGTAAAGGTCGCAACCATTTTGGTTTGGGGTGTTGAGAGCGCCGTTTCGTGAACAGAACACTGCCCGTCACCGCCAACAGACTATAAGCCGCGAGGGACAAACCCATTGACCAAGCGGCTATTTTCCACAACCAGATAAAGTCGGGCAGATTCACAACTTGATGCCTCAAATTTAGTCTGTTTACTGCCCCAATCGTAACGTAAGAGGTTGCTCAGTTGAACAACCCCCTTAATCTTTATTTTTTAATTGCTTTTGTTATTTAGTGAGCTGTTGCCACAGCTAAACGCGCTTGGCTGGCTGGGCTATGACTAATTGTTTTTTCACTGGGCTTATTTTCACTGGGCTTATTATCATCAGTCGGTGGTACAACGGCTTTAGCGTCAGAAGACGGCGCCGGATTACCGTCTTGAGCGATAAGCAAGCGAGTACAGGGTATGGTATCCGAGAGAATCGCACTTGCCATCATCCCGGTGTGAATCTCTAATAGCGCCTGGGGTAGGGCTTCAAAGACTAAGCGCTGTCCTGGAAAAACCACGCGCTCAAAATACCAATTGGGAATATTTGTAATCCGAGCAATTTGAATCTGGCTCGTGGCGTTTACATAGCAACAGACAATGTGAGTTTGATTATCAGAGGGTAGGGGATCAAGTATCTGAGTCATAACTGCTGAGTGAGGTACTAAATGAATTCTGTTTGTTATTACTTCACCTAACTTAGCACTTGTGATCCCTTCCCTGTTGTAAACCCGACTACCAATTGTGCGGCTTTTTCGCCAATCGCGTCCCAGCGATCGCCGCTAAATGGCTAATTTGTCCCATCCCTAGGGATGAGAACTTCTACATAAAGTTAAGACCCTCAATTTGAACGCCTTAGGTAATATGGCTTAGACTACCTCGCTCAGACTCTCAACGATGAACCCCACGAAAAAAAATAGCATACGCTTGAGGTCAGAACCCAATCTTGTTAAAGTAAAGTTAAGTTATGTGAAAAAGAAATCCAATATTCTGAGAAAGCTGGGCTGGGGCTGTGTTCTTCTCTCCCGGTCGGTGGGGACTTAAACGTCTGCGTACACCGGGTTTTCATCCAAGTTGGGTTGGAGATTTACCCAGTTCAACCGAGCCAACCCTGTTCATAAAAGCCGATTTACCCCAGATAAAATTTATAATGTCACCAAAAATTCTTTATGTGCGCCTCCCCTGCAACCCGATTTTCCCGATTGGTGTTGTCTATCTAGCCGATCACGTTCACAAACTCTTCCCAGAGGTAGAACAGCGCATCTTTGACTTAGGCACTGTACCTCCCCTGGATTTTTCGCGATCGCTCGACGCCTGTATTGACGAATTCCAACCGACACTGTTGGTATTCTCTTGGCGCGATATTCAAATCTATGCGCCAGTTGGCGGTAGAGGGGGGAACCCCTTGCAAAATGCCTTCGAGTTTTACTACGCCAGTAACCCATTTGTCAAGTTACGCGGGGCGATCGGGGGATTACGCCTAGCCGCCGCGTACTATACTGAACTGTGGCGTAATTTAGGATTGATTCGTCGGGGACTTAAACGCGCCCGTACTTACAACCCAGAGGCACGGGTGATGGTTGGCGGCGGTGCAGTTAGCGTATTTTATGAACAACTGAAGACTAAATTACCCAACGGGACAATTGTCTCCGTTGGTGAAGGTGAAACCCTACTGGAGAAACTTCTGCGGGGTGAATCCTTTGCCGATGAGCGCTGTTATGTCGTGGGTGAAACGCAGCCGCGCGATCGCATGATTCATGAACGCCCAACTCCCCTAGAAAAAACTGCCTGTAATTACGACTATATCCAAAGCATCTGGTCGGCGTTTGATTATTATTTTCAAGAGAGCGACTTTTATATTGGGGTGCAAACTAAACGGGGTTGTCCCCACAACTGCTGCTACTGTATCTACACCGTCGTCGAAGGTAAACAAGTACGGATCAATCCCGCTGATGAAGTGGTTGCCGAAATGCGCCAGCTTTATGACCGAGGTATCCGCAACTTCTGGTTTACCGATGCTCAGTTTATCCCCGCCCGGAAGTTTATCGACGATGCGGTGGAACTGTTGCAGAAAATTCTTGATTCTGGGATGACAGACATTCACTGGGCGGCATACATTCGGGCAGATAATCTCACCCCCCAATTATGTGACTTGATGGTGAAAACCGGGATGAACTACTTTGAAATCGGCATTACCAGTGGTTCCCAGGAATTAGTTCGCAAGATGCGAATGGGGTACAACCTTCGCACCGTGCTGCAAAATTGTCGGGATTTGAAAGCAGCGGGATTTAATGACTTGGTTTCGGTCAACTATTCCTTTAATGTAATAGATGAGCGACCAGACACCATTCGCCAAACCATTGCCTATCACCGGGAGTTAGAGCGAATCTTTGGTGCTGACAAGGTGGAACCCGCGATCTTCTTTATCGGATTACAACCCCATACTCATTTGGAAGCTTATGCCTTTGAGAACGACATTCTCGAAAAAGACTATGATCCAATGAGTTTAATGCCTTGGACAGCGAAAAAGCTACTCTGGAATCCCGAACCCCTAGGCTCTTTCTTTGGCGAGGTTTGTCTGCAAGCGTGGCGGCAAAATCCCGATGATTTTGGTCGCGAAGTGATGAAAATTTTAGAGGAACGTTTGGGCTGTGCGGATTTAGAGGAGGCATTAGCGGCTCCGATTGAAGTTTCAGCTAAGACGCCGCCTAAACAACTGGTTACATCGGGGTAGTTGATTCTATCCGTTTATCGCCAACTCGAACAGCTTGGAGAAATTCAACCCTAAAATGTATCATAATTAACATAAAATAATCGGTTAAAATTCTCCCCTGCTCCCAGACGCGCCATGGCACGTCTCTACACACCCACTTTCCCCTGAACCCCTCAGACAAGGTTTGATCATGCTGCAAGGTTCGATATTACAAAAGTTAGACACAGCTCATCGCGGCGGTAAGCGACCGCTTAATTTTGGTGTTTATCACAAAAACACCCTGATTGCCCTGTGTCATGCCTTGGAAGACTTCATCTTAGAGTCAGAAGGAAAACCTCTGCTAATTGCAGCATTTCAGCAGGGGAAATGGTATATGCAAGAGGCAGAACGCTATGGCGATTTAGCCCAACAGTCGTCTGAAGTGGTAATTCTGGCGACAGCGGAGACTGGTTTTGGGGAACATCCCACCAGCCAACGTTCTAATGTGAGACTATTGAACTTGGATGCTTCTGATCCAGTGGCTCAAGAATGGCATTTGATTATTATGTCAGAGACATACACAGCAATGGTCTTATGTCAAGAGTTATCTGCCGAGGATTACGGCAGCAAAGGACAACCGACAGATGATCGGGAGCGCAAGTTTTATGGGTTCTGGACATTTGAGCCGGAATTGGTTCGGGAAACAGTCGATTTAGCGATCGCCCACATTGGCGGTTACGATCAACAGTTACAACAGCGCCTAACCGACCAAGCACAACAGATCACGGCTGCCTTCGGTAGCAAAAAACGCGATGATATTGGGCAGGTTGTGTCTCGCGTCGTCGATTATCTGGAAAGCTTTGAACAAGAATTACATCAAACTGAGGATGAGCCACTTCAGAACTTGCCCCGTTCCGAGCAAGACTTAGATAATAATCTAGTGTCTAATAAGGTGCAGGCATTTTTGCGGATGGCACAGCTCATCGATCAAGCTGATGTAACCAATCCCATGGCAGCGGCGGAAGTGGCAACCCTGTGTGAAGCGATGGGTCAATTGCTCGATTTACCTGCATGGCAAATCAAACGGCTGCGATTAGCGGGATTGCTGCATCGTCTGGCGCCGTTACAAGCCGTAGATGATGACCTAGAACCAGCAAAATCCACAGTGCAGCAACAGGCGGTTTCTCAACAAGAGACGATGCCCAAATCCTCGGTTTTGCGTGTCATGCCCCAATTACAGGCAATTGCTCACATTATCACCCACCAAAGCGAACATTGGGATGGCTCCGGACAACCGGATGGTTTGGCGTATGATGCGATTCCCTTGGAATCGAGAATTTTAGCACTGATTACCACATTTCAACAGCGGGTGAAGGTTTATCAATCCCAAGAGGCTCCTTTGGCAAAAGCACTCGACGACTGTCAGGCGTCAGCGGGTACAGTATTTGACCCAAAACTGCTTGAGGCTCTAGAACTACTGGTGATGGGAATGCAACAGGGTATGAGTTTACAGGCAAATCAACCTAAAATAGCCGCAGGGATGTGGTTGCTTGATTCCCATTCCCCTCAGGAAGCCCAATCAAATGTTTCGTCTTAAGGTTTAAGTCACGCAGGAAAATTGATGGAAATCGAAGCAATTCGCGCAGGAAAAATCAAGCAGCTCTCAGGTGCTAATCTAGACGACGAAGATTTGTCGGGGAGCCAACTGGAACAGATTAATTTGGCAGGCGCTAGTCTGGTGGGTACGAATTTGTCGAGAGCGAATCTCAACGGTGCTCGTCTTGATGGCGCTAAACTGCTGTGCGCTCAATTGGTGTCGGCTGATGTGCGGGCAAATTGTTTGGGCGCTAATCTGATGCAAGCCAACTTAACTGGGGCGGATTTGCGCGGGAGCAATCTCCGAGGCGCGAATTTAATGGGGGCGAATTTGACACAGGTATCCTTTGCTGGTGCGTTTTTGAGTGGCGCGAATCTCATGGGTGTCAACCTCCAGGGCGTCGATTTTCGAGGCGCTGATCTGCGGGGGGCGAATCTCAACAGTGCTAATCTGAAGGGGGCGGATTTATCGCAAGCGGATTTACAAGGTGCTAGCTTGTGTGACGCCAATTTTGAGGAAGCGGATTTGCGCGGGGCGAATCTGGGAGGGGCAAATTTAACGGGAGCGAATTTGCTTTGTGCTGAACTCGATGAGGTCAATGTAAATGGTGCGACGTTAGAGCGGGCTTGTGTGGTGGGAACGTCTCTGGAACGTAGTTCCTAGGGTGTTGCCTGAGCATCGTGAGTTATTGTTCTTAGAACAAAAGCAATACAAAGGACAAAGAACAAAGAAGCAGCAAATGATAATATTCTGACATAGAGGCTTGGATTTAGGCTTCACTCCTGCTATGATTCATGATTATCGAGTTGCGCCCAAAAAACTCTTCCATCTCGACAGGGTGGAAGAAAATTTGGTATTGGATAAATGGGGAGAATAGGGAAAAAGGGTTAATGAACCTGATATAGCGCTACGCGCTAGGCTTTCTTGCAATAGGCAACACCTCGGCTTACTTCGGCTTCGCTCGGTAACACGCTCGGTGTGTCTTATGGAATAGTGAAGAAAAACACTGACTCATCAAGGGATTGAGGGATTTAAATTTTTCTTCTTTTCTCCTAACCTTAGAGCCTAGTGCTATAAAATTAGGGACGTTTCATCTCCTGGGAATCTGTCCTGGCTCACCTCCTCACCTCGTCAACCGTCCTCGTTAACGAAAAAGGCATCGTGCCAGACTAGGGGGTTGGGAGGATATCTATCCCCAAATCAGTTCGGTTATTTCCCCGATTAAACTCTATCCGTTTCTCGGTGTTTTAGGCGATGATAGTAACTAGGAGAGAATGCCAACCTGTTGAACCCTGTCGGTGTCAGGAGGAAAAGTAGCAGATGCCACAGCCGGATGATTTTTCCGAAATGTTGAACCTTTACCTCTTTACCGTCGTCTAAAGGTGTAATACTATAGAGTTAAGGCAAACTCATAATGACTTCGCATTCGCCTTGTTCCTAGCCCAGAGTTAGTAAGCTAGGAAACGCCGCAGAATCAACGAAGAGACAATTAACTGAGTCAATCGCTTTAACTCCTGATCTACGGTTCGATCTCCTGCCCAACTCAATACAGGTAGGAGTCTATACATCTTTTAGTAGATGTAAACAACCGCTTCGCGCACGTATCCTCAAGGTGAGAGATGGCTATAGCTTTTGCTTTTGAGGTCAAAATCCGCGACAGATTTATTGCTCGTTTACGGAGTCACTACTCACAGATGCCCACTGTTAACACCAAACCCAAAACGACCAAGCCCACATTTTCGGCAGATATGGTTCGCACCTATCTGCATGAAATCGGTCGCGTGCCACTACTGACCCATGAGCAAGAAATTGTCTATGGTAAGCAAGTGCAGCAGATGATGCCGCTCTTGGAGGCAAAAGAAGCCTTAGCGGAAACCTTAGAGCGCGAACCGACGATGCAGGAGTGGGCAGATCACGTTGATTTAGAGGAATCAGCCCTTAAGAAAATTATAAACCAGGGAACGCGAGCTAAGCGTAAAATGATTGAAGCGAATCTGCGCCTAGTGGTAGCGATCGCGAAAAAGTATCAGAAGCGTAACATGGAATTCCTGGATTTGATTCAGGAAGGCACCCTGGGATTAGAGCGAGGCGTGGAGAAATTTGATCCCACGCGAGGGTATAAGTTCTCTACTTATGCGTACTGGTGGATTCGTCAAGCCATCACCCGCGCGATCGCCCAACAAGCCCGTGCGATTCGGTTACCGATTCACATTACCGAAAAGCTGAATAAGATCAAAAAGGTTCAACGGGAACTGTCTCAGAGATTGGGGCGTAACGCCACACCAACTGAGATTGGTCAAGAGTTGGAGTTAGAACCTGCCCAAATTCGCGAATATTTGAGCATCGCTCGTCAACCCGTATCCTTAGATGTGCGAGTTGGGGATAACCAAGATACTGAATTATCTGATCTGTTGGAAGATAGTGGACCAACTCCGGTTCATTACACCACCCAGGAATCCCTGCGCCAAGATTTAGATAATCTCCTGGCAGAATTAACCCCCCAACAACGGGAAGTCTTAGCACTGCGCTTTGGCTTAGAAGATGGGAATGAACTATCTCTGGCAAAAGTCGGACAGAGACTCAATCTCAGTCGCGAACGAGTACGCCAGTTAGAACATCAAGCCTTAGCCCAACTCAGACGACGCCATGCTACGGTGCGGGAATACATCGCCAGTTAGTTGGTTTGTAGTTGCGCTTTAGCGCCCTAAACGTTGGCATCCCCTACGACAACTTTAGCCAAGAACTAAAGTTCTGGCTCAAAGCTTAAACCCGTTAAAACGGGTTCAGAGGCTGTTTGTGAAGGTTCAAGTTGGCGACATTCCATCGAAGTGGTAGCACAATTCGCTACCACTTTTTTTGTAAAAAAATATTAAGTTTTTAGGCAATCCCCAGACTAGCGATTGAAGATCCTGAAAATACTGCGTCCGTAGAAAAACATTCTGCTGGGTGAGTTAACTTTCATTCCTTCGAGGGAATCGCCACTGAAGGATCATCCCTTATTGTTTAACTAGAGAGAGGTGAATACTTCAATCCAATTACAAACCCACGTAATTTTGCCCGTGCGAACTGTGACGGTTGAGAAACCGGATAAAGGCAGCGCAAACCAGAGACAGGTTCACGGTTAGATAGAAAGTAAGGATGCCTGCTAACGTCTACTTTAGCTTAAATCTACTTTAACAAATTAGGGCGGCTACCAACTGTGTACTAAAATTCCAGGTTTTTAAAGGGTGTTTCGATATTATTTTAAAGGAGGTAACCACGGTGATTAGCCGATTCATTGAGTTTTTCCAGTCCCAACGTCAACCGTCTTTTTCTTGGCGTTTACCCCTAACCGGGTTCCTGCTCACAGTCGGACTCACAATGAATGTCTCCAGTAGACCCATCGCCGTCGCTCAACAACTCAAGCAAGCCGTGGACTCTACAGGGGAAACGAATCCATCTACTGTATCCGCTTCAGTCACTTCAATCCCAGATGGCACATACCTTTACGGTCAATCGTCTCAACCGAATCAGATTGGTCAAGAATATATTGTGTTTCAAGCCAATGAAGGACAGCTAGTTGGGGCGCTTTACTTACCTCAATCTGAATTTAGCTGTTTTCATGGCACTCTAGAATCTAAACAGATGAATCTCCGAGTTGTCAACCCCTACGATCAAACAGCTTTAGCTCATACTATTGAGAATCAGCAAGAAACTGCGGTGGCGGCGGCGGGGAGCCAACTTAATCTCGATCGCACTTACGAATCCTTAACCTATCCCTACACCGTTAAGCTTGATCAGTATCAACCTGTGGGTCAACTGAGTGAGAATGATCAGCGGATGTTGAATATCTGTCGGGAAAACTTGCTCTGACAAAGGACAAATGACGGCATTATTAACATCCTACCTCTAATCCCTCTGGCGGTTGGGAATAGAAGGCTTGTTCCTCTGCGGCTGTGGGTGAGTTCGTAAATTGTTCGATTTGAGTCAATAAGGTTTTCGCTTCTAGATCACCATTGTCGGTTCGGTGTTTGAGGTAGAGCTTTAGTTCATTGACTAGGGCAGTGGGGATATTCATGGTTAAACTCCAATGAAAACGCTATATTCCATTTTGGATGATGAATGATCATATGATCATGAGAGGTTGCTGTACCATGCCACTACATTAATGCAGCCAGCCCGATTTAGAGGCAGGGCGGGTTTTGTACTCCAGTTGGAGGAAACCATGACAATTAATCCCTAAACCCGCCCCTACAAATTCATGATGGTGCAGAAGGCTCCAAGGGGGCTGGGGTTAGATGTTGCGACTTTGCCAACAGGAGCATTTAGGCGATCGCGCACTTTAGCTTAATTTATAAGATTTTATCATCACCATTAGTACGGGAGAGCCTGCCCACCTTACACAATACCCACGTTACCCCTATAGAAAGGAAGCGAAAAGTTAAAGGTTGATCCTTCGGTTGGCACACTGGTAACACTAATTTGTCCCCCGTGAGCATTAATAATTTGCCGACATAAATATAAGCCTAAACCAATTCCGGTTAAGTGTTGAGAGTGCAATCCCCGAACATAAAGCTTAAACAGCCGATCGCACTGCTGTTTGCTCATCCCTACCCCATTATCCGCGATCGCACAATGAAGCATATCCCTCTCAACCCTTACTGTCAGCGTAATCTTCACCCCCGGTAGATTGTGTTTAAGGGCATTCGTCAATAGATGATGAAACACACACCGCAGTTGAGTCGGATCAGCTTTAACCGGGGGTAAAGTTTTGGGAATAACCGTCGTTAATTGAGCGTGGTTACTGCTGAATAACGGCTGCAAATCAGCCAGGATTTGGCTGAGGAGTTCATTTAAGCATAAAGGTTGACAGTGGAGTTCTATTTTCCGCCCTTGGTTAAAATGGTCTTCAGATAAGGCATTAATCAACGTCAATTGGCGATCGCTATTTTCAATCAGCCGATCCAGAATTCGGCGTGGCAGGGCAACGGTTTCACCAGGGCTGTTTTGGGTTCCCTTCAACATCAGAATTAAGCCCATCATTGATGTTCGTAGATCATGAGATACCGCTTGTAAAAACACATCTTTGAGTTCGTAAAGCCGTTGCAATTCCTGCATTTTCTCCTCAAGTTGAACGGTACGTTCCGCCACTTGACTTTCCAGGTTACTATTAAGCCCTTGGACTTGTTGGTACAGTTGAGCTTGTTGAATGGCAATAGTGACTTGAACCGCTAATCGTCTTAACCAATCCACCTCAAAGGATTGCCAATGACGGGAATGGTGGCATTGATGGACTGCCAAGAGTCCAAATAGTTGATCATCGAGAATTAATGGAATTGCCAGGGTAGCTTTAATCTGGTAGCACCGATAAAAGTCTTTGAGATAGGGCGTTACATTAACCCGCTCTGTATTATCCCGGATTAAAATTTGACGCTGGGCAAATAATTCTTGGGTTTCCTGTAACAGTTTCTCTGAGGCTTTCCATCCCAACAGAGATTTATAAGCAGAGGCAACAGATTCGGCAGCAATTTTACTGTGGTTATTTTCATCTAGATAACTGATATAGACACGATCTGCCTGTAATAATTGCCGCACTTCCACAACAGTGGTTTGCAAAATCTGGTCTAAATCCAAGGATTGACGAATCCGCAGGGCAATCTCGGCTAACAAGCGATCGCGTTCTAAGGTAGCCCGAAGTCGATGTTCTGCCTGTTGACGCTCTGACATGGCGGCGGCTAAAACTAAAGCGGTTATTGTTACCACTGCCATAAACGTTTGTAGCAGTAGAATTGCCCCTAGAGTACTTCCCGTTTTCACCACAAAGGGTCCGATCCCCTGGAGGACACCGCCAATTGCCATTCCCGAAACGATTAAACTGGCAAGAACCGCACCCCACACCCGAAATCGCAGCGCCGCCCAAACGACAAAGGGAAAGGGTAAATATTCCAGGGGATAGTCGGAGAGAGCAAAGGTAGTTCGAGACTGGAAAACTAGCCAACTCAATACCCCCAGTAGACTCCAGCACAGGACGGCTTCTAAAATCTGTTGAGGTAGATAATTTGGCGGAAAAATTCGCTGAGGAGAGTCCTGAACCATTAATAGCAGTAAGGGGGTAAACACTAAGATTCCCATACTGTCTCCTAACCAAAGCGTTCCCCAATTTAGTCCAAATTGATGCCACGGAATAAAATTTACCCAGCAATTCACTAGCGTACTAATCGTGGCATTAATTGAGGGGGCAATGATCGCGCCGAAGATAATTAGAACATAAGCATCCTTAAGGCATTCTAACGTCGGGTTAAAATTTAGGCGACGTAATCCCATCGCACCGACAACAGCTTGTAACGTGCAGCCGATTACCGAACCCAGAGACACCAAAAATGAGGCTCCCAGAGACAGATTGAGCCAAAATGCACCAATCGCCACACCAACCCACAGCCGTTTTCCCTGCAAAAAAAGGGCAGCCAGAGCAATCCCCGCACTGGGCCACACTGGAGACGCCTCAGCGCCCAATCCCAGCCAAGACAAGGTAAACTGAGCGCTACCCATATAAGCGATCGCCACTAGAGCAACTGTAATCAGGTATCGCCAGAAACGCTGCGGATTCCCAGGAAATATGGACAAAATTAAATCTTCACCGTAACTAATATTCAAGATTTCATGACTCAAAACAATCAGCTTCCATCAACAGGATGCCCAAGGTTATCAAAACTTAACATCCCCTAGGTGGGTGAGTGTTGAGTTGTAGGGGCGGGTTTAGGGACTAATATTGATTGTTATCTCTAGCTTGGCGGCAAAACCCGCCCCAACCATAAGACGAATAACGAATGACTTAGCTTGCTTGGCGCTTCGCGAGTACAACGTAAGCTGTTTTCTTCCCCTGCTCCCCCAGCTCCCCCAGCTTCCCTAGCTCCCCCAGCTTCCAGACGTGCCATGGCACGTCTCTACATTGCTCCCCCAGCTTCCCCAGCTTCCCCTCACCACAACACTTATTCAGCAACGCCTAACTATTCTGTCTCACACTCTCCGGAACCCCCACAGGAGAAATACCCGCGATCGCCCGCAAGTTTTGAGAGCGAATTAATTCGGTAAAGTTTAAACTCAGTCGCCCTTCCATCTCAGCCACGGATTCAATCGCCGCTAATAGATGCTGTGCCGCTTCTGTTTCGGTATAGCCACGCCGCAAAGCAACGTTGAGCGCATCGGTATCCGCATCTAAGTGAGTTTGGCAACTGCGAGAACCCCGCCAAATTTGACTCCCCGCGATCGCACTCAATCCCGTCGCCACGACAACACCCACCGCATCGCCTTGCACAAATTCCACCATTCCCCCTAACAATCCGGCAATGACAACGCCTTGATATAAATCGGGCTTAAACCACCTGATATTCAGCAACCAACTCACGGTACTCAGGAGCAGCATATCCCGTTGCGCTCTGGGTAAGCGACGCCACAGATCAAAGTTAATATAGATTGGACGATCTCTCGACCAAGGCATCGGGAAAGGAGTTTCAATCACCGCCGTCTGTTGCGGTTTACTGATAATTTTGGTCAGCATTCGCCCAGAGGCGGGCATTAGATCACGCAAGCGGCGAATTTCTGGCTCTGGATTCATCAGCCGAGGGACTCAAACTTATAGGATTTATAGGATAAAGTTAAAACACCTATTGTCCCAACTATCTCATGCTTACCTGAAAATACAAAACGCCTGGGCAGGTAAACCCGTAAAATAGGCACAGGAGATAGTCAAGACCAGACTCTCCCCTCTAGCTACCACCCAGCGATAGACTATGGACGCTTTTACCCCATTTCCACCGCCATGGACAAAATCAGCCACTCATGCCTTAGAGTTCTGCTGTCCCACCTGTCATGCTTCTTCGATGGAAGCCCAACGGGTTTGGATTAATCGACAATCGCCAGTCCTGACTGAAGATTATCGTAAAAAGTGGCAAGAGTTCTATCAATGCCAGTGTGGTAAAGTGTGGTGGGCTTGGAGTAGCGATCGCCCTCCCTCGGAATTGACGAACCACGATCAACCCCCAGATTTGTAATGTCGAATACCATAAACAGTAAGTAGCCCATGGCAGTAGCTGGGCAAACATGGAGTTATGCGTGTTTCCACTGTATTAGCCCTAACCCTAAGTACAGCGAGTCTCTGGGGAATGCCAATTGCCCCGATTCATGCTGTACAGCAAGCCGATGGTACCGTTTCCTTTGAAAAATCACCGCGCTTGATTAATGTGTTCACCACGTTTGACCATGTGGGAGTATGGGGGGCTAAATATTATTTCACCCTAGAACTTCCAGAGAATGCGGGTGAACCCTTACAGAAGGTGACGATTAGTCAACGGGAAGGAAGCGAAACTATTCGTTTTCGACTTGATGATACTCTAGCCTTTACCGGAACCGCTCGAAATAAAGGCGAACAATTGCCGTTACAATCGGTGACCAGAGATGATGAAACAAAAACGGTTTCTGTTAGTTTTGCCGAACCGATTTCTCCAGGAACCACCTTTACCATTGGTATTCAGCCACGGCGTAATCCCTATTGGGGTGGAGTTTATTTATTTGGTGTCACCGCTTTTCCGGCAGGAGAAAAACCCTATGGATTATATCTTGGTGTGGGACGGTTGCACTTCTATCGACGAACCTCTTGTCGATGGGGATTCTGCTAGATAGGAGGTGCTGGGAAAGCTGGAGAAGCTGGGGGAGTCATGTTCCAGACGTGATGACACAAGCATCTGTCTGTAGGGGCGGGTTTAGGGACTAATATTGATTGTTATCCCTAGCTTGGCTGCAAAACCCGCCCCGACCAAATGACGAATGACGAATGACGAATGACAAATGACGAATGACGAATGACAAATGACGAATGACAAATGACGAATGACAAATGACGAATGACAAATGACGAATGACGAATGACAAATGACGAATGACAAATGACGAATGACAAATGACGAATGACAAATGACGAATGACAAATGACAACAAATTACCAAGGACTACCAACCATAGTGAACGCACTCCAGTAATAAGGATGTTCAAAGTTGCCATCTCCTAATCTGGCTAATTCAGGAGGTAACGGAACTGACTTATCACCTGCAATCAGTTGACCCCCTTCAATATAAACTTGTCCCTGCAACATTGCCAGTTGAGTTTGTCGCAGTGCTTCTGCTTTAATCGGGGCTTGTTTAAAGGTTTGATAGAGTTGGGTCATTAATCCTAATGTTCCCTCATCACTGACATACCATAAACTTCCTACGGCTGATTTTGCGCCCGATTGAACCGCTAATCCAGCAAACCCTAATTCGGCTTCCTCATTCCCCAAAGCGGTACGACAAGCACTGAGAACTAAAAGTTCGACGGGGGGATTATTCCAATCTAATTGAGGTAATTGATTGAGTCGCAGCTTCCTGTCCCAAAGTTGGATATAGGAGTTATTCGGTTCTCCCGATTGGAAATTAGCATGAGTGGCTAAGTGGATAATACCAAAAGGTTGCTGTTGACGTTGTTCTTTGAGATTTTCTAGAGTAAACGTCTCGTTAAGAAAAGATTTCCCTTGCCACAGCGATTGGGTAATAGCTGATAATTCTACCGGAACAGCAGGTAAAGGTTTTTGATCCGTAAATTGTGCGGCTCCCATTGCTAAAACATCCAGGTTTTCAATGGGGGCGTAGTTCGGATTAACTAGGCTTAAACTCGGCATTAAACCAACACTGTATTTCTCAATCAAAAACTGTTGACCATCGTAAAGAGCCGCTATAGGAACAGAGCGTAAGCCATAGTCTACTAGGAAGGTGACGTTTTCGATACCGAGGGCTTGCAGTTCATCGTCCATGGGAGCCACTAGCCAATCATAAAGTTGTTTTCCCGGAGCAATGTAGCCTTTACGACTGCGAACATTGGTGACTTCTAAGCGAAACTGATCCGCAACGTTGAGAACTTGTTGGCGAGTAATTTCTGGGATTCGTTTGCGAATGGGTAATCCATTAGCTGTAACCAGGAGTAATTCTAATTGATCTTCAGGATTGCGGGTTTTGGTAGGAGAAGTTTGGCTTGAAGATGATGGATTTTCCGCCTGATTAGAAAGCTCTTGCGGGACAAAACTGATATAAAGCAATGCTGGTTTAACTCCTGTAGTTTTCTCGATGTTGCCGAGAATATCTCGGCTTTGGGCGAGAGTAACTAAGGGAATATCAGTGGGTAAGCCTAAATAGTCTACAAATTGCTGGGTAAAGTTTTCCTCTGAGGCGTCAACGGATTGGAGGGATGAGTCAGAAGCACCTGATGATGAGGCTTCGCTGGATGAGTTGTTAGCGGGGGTGGATGAATTGCTATTCGCTTCATTAGATGGGGTTTCAGCGGAGACAGATGGATTACTATTGGTTTCCCTAGGACTAGGATTAGTTGAGTTAATTGGTTGAGTTGTTGGTTCAGAGAGAGTCGTATCGCTGGGATTACTCAGATTATCTTCTGGGTTAAGGGAAGTTCTATCCTCAGGATTTTCTAGATTATCTTCTGGGTTAAGGGAGGTTGTATCTCCAGGATTTTCTAGATTATCTTCTGGGTTAAGGGAAGTTCTATCCTCAGAATTTTCTAGATTATCTTCTGGGTTAAGGGAAGTTGTATCCTCAGAATTTTCTAGATTATCTTCTGGGTTAAGGGAGGTTGTATCCTCAGAATTCTCTAGATTATCTTCTGGGTTAAGGGAAGTTGTATCCTCAGAATTCTCTAGATTATCTTCTGGGTTAAGGGAGGTTGTATCCTCAGAATTCTCTAGATTATCTTCTGGGGTAAGGGAGGTTGTATCCTCAGGATTTTCTAGATTATCTTCTGGGTTAAGGGAAGTTGTATCCTCAGAATTCTCTAGATTATCTTCTGGCTTAAGGGAGGTTGTATCCTCAGGATTCTCTAGATTATCTTCTGGGTTAATGGTATTAGTCTCGTTTGAGTTATCTTGATTACCTTCTGGGTTAATGGGAGTTCTGGCGTAAGTGATAATTGGGATTTTTTCTCCAGAAATAGGTTGCTCCAGATCAATCAGTAGCTCTGCGTCCCTATCAACAATGGTATTAACTTGTAGTATGTCTATGATTAGGTTATTATTTGGCAGAGAAATTGGGGGAGTTGTCCCTGGATTTGTACCGGGGGTTGTCCCTGGATTTATCCCTGGATCAGTGATAACTGTATTGGGGCTGCTAGTAAATTGACCTTGAGAGCCAGGAGGTTGGGCATTTTGATTGATAGATCCATGGGTAATGTTACCCCCAGCAACTAAGGCAATACTACCAGAATCACCCTCTCCAAACTCACCTGTATCTATACTACCCGCGAGAATATTACCCCCAGAGATCAAGTCAATAGAACCTGAATTCCCTTGGCTTTGATCGCTGGTTGAAACATCGCCAATTGTGATATTACCAAACGTCGCAAATAACTCGACAGAACCTGAATCTCCATCACTCTGATCGCTTGTATTAATATTACCTTTGATAGTAATATTGCCAGAAGCATGCAGTCTGACTAAACCCCCATTACCCAGTCCCTGATCGCTAGTGGATATACTGCCCGTCGTAATATCACCAGAAGCCTGCATTATTACAGGACCAGCACCGCCTGAGTTTTGTTGATTCGTATTTGATGTATCGACATTGTTGACATTAATATTTCCGGGCGATGAAGTGACTCCTGTCGAGGTAAAAGCTGTCTGTCCTGGAATATTAGGAGAATTGGTTAATGAGTTCAATCCCGCCCGCAATATTAAAGCCGGAGAACTGGTCAAAATTGCAATATCAGGATCGGAACCGACTAAAGAACCATCGGATTGCTCTGGTCCGGTAATTTTGATATTGTTACCAGTAATACTACCAGTAGACTCTATTTTAAGGGCTACACCCGTATAATTACCGAATGTGACATCACCATTGGAACTAATAATCGGATCAAAATAACTAAAAAAGTTACCCGAATTACCTGCTAAATTCAGCAGCGAGAAATGTCCCCCACTGGTAAAATGAGCATCGCCTGAAATATCCCCATCACTGACTAAGCTGAGATTACCGCCACTTTGAAACGGAGTTTGGGGATGATTTAATGCCAAGATATCAATGGTATTATTCCCTTGAATATAAAGATTGTCCCCAGCTTGGGCGAGGAAGGGATTAGTCACACTATCTCGCACGCGCACCGTATCTTGTGCCAATAAATTTAAGTCACCTGTGGTTTGTAACTGACTTTCAACTAAGGTTAGGTTATGCTGTGCAGATAAGGTTGCTGTCTCAGCAATAACGTTTTTGGCAACAATATCTCCAGATTCAATCGGAATCTTAGAGGCTGAGATTTCTGCTGTTCCACTGCTATTGAATCCAACGTCTGGAACATCAACCGAACCTGTCAGCAATTCCGGTAAAGATAGGGGAGTAATCGATGTTTCTGTTGCCGGAACTTCTAAACTCAGCAAATGTCCAGGTTGACTGAGGCGGATTGTACTTTCACCAGGAACAGTGGTAATGGTAATCTGTCCGTTAGGGGCTTCTATGTTCCCTGTACTCACCACTGTACCGCCAACTAAGCTTAAATCTTTGCCAACCTCAAGATTACCCCCATTGACAATCGCCCCAGGGTTGGATGTGTTAAACGTAAAAGCGTCTGGCTGACCGACAAGAGAGGTATAATCATTAGACGCGATCGCACTAAACCAATTCTCCCCAAACCCAATCCCTGTCGCTGTTGTTGCGGTAAAGGATGCAGGTACATCTAACCGGGCATTTTGACCAAACACAATCCCAGCCGGATTCATCAAAAATAGATTGGAATTACCTCCCGTTACCTGAATTAATCCATTAATTAACGAAGCATTTCCCCCAGTTACACGGGATAAAATAGTTTGTATGTCAGGATTCGTTATAAAATTAGCTGTCTGGTTTGCGTCTAAACCAAACTCACTAAAACTGTGGAAAAGATTAGCACCATCTCCAGAGGTTTGACCACCAGTAATCGTGAATTTATTTCCACTAGCGCCTACTTGAGTATTTGTTCCATCATTCGCTGGCACAACGGGTTGAGCCTCAACGCCAGTGGAAAAGAATCCTAAAACTAACGTTCCTAGTAAAATACGATTGACTTTACGATTTTCAGTTAGCCAAGTTAATAACTTGGTCAGATGCCATCTTTCCTTAGTTAACCCCACAGCTATTTTCCTCTGATTCATGGGTCGCCGCTTGATCAATCAAGCTCAATTGAGTTGGTTAAATTATGATTTATATTGAAATATAAATCGAGTCAAAACATACGTCTTATTCAATAGCTTAAAAACTGTTTATGAAATTAATGCAGTGCGATTTTATTTTGTTCAATTACTTAGTCTAAATTAGAGATTATGAATAACAAGCAATAACTTGTCTCACTTCTTATCTATTTATTCAATATCTGCAACCCCGGTGCTGATCAATGTAATTCACCATTCAATCCTTACGATTGATTTCCGGATAATTCTTCAGCAGCATCAATAATTTAATCTATGCCTTATTTTTAGGATAGCATCGTATATTGTATAGTTGCTAAACTTCATTAAAACTTCATTGACAGATTGTCCAAAGTGTAGATTGTGTAAATCAACTGAACTATGTTAAGTTCTGTGAATATGCCTCAAACCCTTATATAAATGTAGTGGGCTGACACAGCTAAAATTGTGGAATAGATTTGACGTTTAAACCGGGCGCAAGCCTTGCGCCCCTACAATTCTAATCCACCAAATAAGGTGTGCCACGCCAGTAGCTTGCTTCTCGCTTCGCGAGAATAGCATTTTTATTTGAGATGTGGAAATCACGATGGTAGACAAAGGCAACAGGCAAAACCTCGACCCTTTGACAAGCTCAGGATATCGCTTACCTCGACTTACTTCGACTTCGCTCAGTAACACGCTCGGTAACACGCTCGGTGTGTCTTATGGAACAGGCAACAGGAAGAAAGAGTTCCAGGTATTTTAAGTATGATTAGAAACTAGCGTTGGATTTCATGAATGATTTAAAATGCTATATGACAAATGACGAATGACCAATTACCAGGGACTACCAATCATTGTGAACGCACTCCAGTAATAAGGATGTTCAAAGGTTTGATCTCTTAACCTAGCAAGTTCCCGTGGTAAAGATATCATGTCCTGAGTGGTAATCAGTTTTCCATCTTGTGTATAAACTTGCCCGTTGAGCATAGCTAGTTGAGCTTGGCGCATAGCTTCTGCCTTAATTGGAGCTTGTTTGAGCTGCTGATAAAATTCAGTTATCAACCCCAAGGTTCCTTGATCACTCACATACCACAAACTCCCCACCGCCGACTTAACTCCCGCTTTAACAGCTAACCCAGCAAAGCCTAATTCCGCTTCCTCATTCCCCAATGCCGTGCGACAAGAGCTTAGCACCAATAACTCTACCGTTGGCTTGTTTAAGCCTAACTCAGATAGTTGATTAAGTCGTAGTTTACTATCCCAAAATTGGATATAGGAGTTACTCAGATCTCCTGGCACGAAATCAGCATGAGTTGCCAGATGAATCATGCCATAAGGCTGACGGTTTTGCTGTTGTTTTAGGTTATTCACTGTGAATGATTCATTGAGAAACGATTTTCCCTGCCATATATCCTGGGTGATTTCTGATAACTCTACTGGCACAGCTGGTAATGGTTGTTTATCGGTAAATTGCGAGGCTCCCATTGCCAGAACTTCCATGTTGGTAACAGGCTCATAACGGGTATCAGTGAGGCTAAGACTCGGCATTAAACCAACACTGTACTTTTCGATGAGAAACTGTTCACCATCATAGAGTGCCGCCACTGGAACGGAACGCAAGTTAGTATCGAGAAGGAAAATGAGATTTTCGATCCCTTGACCTTGAAACTCATCTTCCAACGGCTTCACCAACCAGTTGTAGAGTTGTTGTCCCGGCACAATATAACCTTTTTGGCTACGGACATTGGTGACTTGCAAACGAAATTCATTAGCAACTTTCAGGACTTGCTCACGGGTTACTCCTTCTACTTCTTTACGAATTGGGGTTCCTTGAGCAGTTACCAGCAGTATTTCTAACTGATCTTGAGGACTTGGAGTTGGGAAGGGTACATTTGTTTCCCCATCAGTAGCAATCGTTTGGGGGGCAAAACCGACATAGATGAGTGCGGGTTTAGCTCCCGTTGATTTTTCAGTATTAGCGAGAATTTCCCGGCTTTCTGCTAGGGTTCTCAGGGAAATATCTCCAGGTAGCTCTAAATATTCCTCGAATTGTCGCGTGAATTTTTCTTCAAACTCAGCCACAGAATCCGTTTGAGTTGAATCTATCGGCGGGTTTGTTTCGGATTGCTCTTGGGTTGTAGTAGATTGGTTGTTGTCTGTTTCAGCTACAGGATTTGTTTGAGTTGAATTTGCAGAACTGTTTGTGTTGGATTGCTCTTGGGTTGTAGTAGATTGATTGCTGCCTATCTCACCGACAGGATTTGTTTGAGTGGAATTGACGGGACTATTTGTTTCGGATGGCTCTTGGGTTGCAGTAGATTGATTGCTGCCTATCTCACCGACAGGATTTGTTTGAGTGGAATTGACGGGACTATTTGTTTCGGATGGCTCTTGGGTTGTAGTAGATTGGTTGTTGTCCGTTTCACCGACAGGATTTGTTTGAGTGGAATTGACAGGACTATTTGTGTTGGATGGCTCTTGGGTTGCAGTAGGTTGATTGCTGCCAGTTGGGGATTGATTCCCCTCATTAGCAGTCGTTGGGGTACTCGTGCCTAAGTCTTCACTATCTGAAACTGTAGTCGGAGTAGCATTTTCATCAACGGTTAAAACACTATCGGGAGTAGAGTTTTGATTAGGAAGTATATCCTTTAAAGGGAATTCATCAATTATCGATCTTTGATAGATTAGAACTTGAGGTGAATTCGGCTCTTTTTGAGCGTCGATGTTATCATCATCGTCGATGTCATTATCCATATCATCATTGTTGATATCATCATCATCGTCGATGCCATCATCCATATCATCATCGTTGTTATTGATAGGCTCAATGGTCGTACCTAGATTGTCGGCTTCCACAAAACCTGTTTCGGTTGTAGTCTCTCCTGGTGTTGTTAAATTAATAGCACCCTCACCCGCACCTTGATTACCCTGACCTGGATTACCTGTATGAGTAGCATCTATAGTGCCATGGTAGATACTACCTTGAGCAGACAACGTTACATTTCCAGAATCACCTTGACCCACGGCTGTTGCAGTAATATCGCCAACCGTAAGATTGCTTTGAGCAGATAATACGACGGAACCAGCATCATCTCTGCCAGTAACGGATGTGTCGATATTCCCGACATTGATATCTCCATTTTTGATGGGAATACCATTTTGAGTTGGAATGCTAGAACCCACTCGTGTTACTTGTCCATCACTATCCACTTCTAGACCAGAAATTTGACCACTACCTGTCAATAACTGCGGTAAAGTTAGGGGAGTAAGGGGTACAGAAGCCGATGGCTGAACCTCTAAACTCAGCACATTTCCGGGCTGACTAATCCGCAGTATCCTCTCTCCAGGAACAGTGGCAATGGTAATCTCTGCTTCGGGTGCTTCCAAATTGTCAGTGCTAACTACGGTGCCACCGAATAAGTTTAAGCTTTGTGCCTCTTCTAATTCTAACCCCGCGTTGACAATGGCTCCTGGTGTCTGAGATGTTGAAAAGGCAAAGGCGTTAGGTTCTCCAACTAAAGCCGTATAGTCATTTGACCCGATCGCATTAAACCAATTATCTCCAATGCCAATTCCCGTAGCGGTTGTAGCCGTAAAGGATGCCGGAACATTAAGTCGGGCATTTTGACCGAAGACAATACCGGCGGGATTCATTAAAAATAGATTTGGATTTCCCCCTGTCACTTCCAGCAACCCATTAATTATTGAAGGATTACCACTCGTTACACGGGCAAAAATATTTTGGATATTTGAGTCAGGACTAAAAGTTGCGGTTTGGTTCGCCTCTAAACCAAATTCGCTGAAGCTATGAAAAAGGTTGGTTCCATCCCCAGAGCCAGAGATTTGTCCCTCAGTGATCTCAAACTCGTTGCCATTGCGTGTGACCACCGTTCCCGTCCCATCTGACGCGGGAACAACCGATTGAGCCAGTCCCCCCGTTGGTAAACCCGCTAAGAGTAACGTCAACAGTAGATAGTGGTTTCGTTTACTTTTTTTCTTGGTCATGGTGAATAGATTGGCAACCACCAACCAGCAATTGATCAATACTTTTGTGTTCATCTTGTATGTCATTGGTTGTCGCCGATTATCGGGTCAGGACTCCTCAGAATAAATGACGATTTTGAAGCTATTTAGTTTCCTGGCTTTTAGCGATTTTAAGGGTGGTTTACTGAATTTTTATGCTTCATTAAATCTTAATAAATTCTAGTTTTTGTAAAGTTAACGCTTTGGCATTAAAATACAATATCCTTTTTTTTTAGTCTTCCTTAAAAATATTATAAATAATTGTCAGACTTATGGGACATTTAAGGTATACCCCATTGGGGTTAATTTCTCCTGTGGAGATCTGGACAGTTTGGCAGCATGTCAGGCTACAGCCTCACCCCCAGCTCCTCTCCATCCTCCTTCCGTCCCCCTTGTCGATCCCCCTTCCGTTCCCCTTCAAAAGGGGGAGACCACAGGATGCTTCGTTTGTTGCACGGGGGAGACCAGAGGATGCGGGAGCTTTTTGTTATGTGGGGAAGCCATAAGATGCTTCGCTTTTGTGGCATGGGGGTGGAAGAGGAAAACGCTCTCCGGAGGGTGGGTACAAAGCCCAAACGCTGACCAACTTGGCTTGTTAGTGTAAAGTGTACTATTTTAATGTATAACAGATTTAGATTGAGCAATAAACAGTGAAAAACTATATACTGGAATATGTTGAAGCATTAAAATTTAGGGCTGATGAAACTCAAAGGGCGGGTCACTGCTTATCTACCGGAAGAAATCCAGAGAGCCTTGGAACAGTGGGCAGAGGAAGAAAGTAGGTCACTGAGTAGCCTAGCGACCTACTTGTTAACTCAGGCTGTCAAAGAGCGTCAACAACAACAAAACCAGTCGAATTAGGGCTTGCTGAATACGTGTTGCTGGTTTAGGGAAGGGAACAGGCAATAGGCAACAGTTTCAATCCCTGTGTCAGGAAGATTTTGCGACCACTGAGGCACATAATGCCAAGATGTAGAGTATCTAGAGTATCTAGAGTATCTAGGAACTAAAACCTTGGACTTGTTTAGCCAAAAAATGCTTGAAAGGTTTATCTGGTATGCTTTCTACATTCATGCAGCTAGCCCGACTTATCAGCCAATTGGCGTAAAAGATTAAGAAGTTTTGCTGAGGCGGGAACCCATCCTCAGAGGACACAATTTGATATAGGGACAAATCAGAACCTTAATGCTTTAAGGGCTTGGGCAATTTGAGGAACCAGCACGCTACCTCAAATATTATGCACAAGCCCTCTCTCTATTTAAGTGGGTGGACACAATTAAAGTTAACGGTTGAGATTAGGGAACTCTTAACAGGGAACACCTCGGCTTACCTCGACTTCGCTCGGCAACACGCTCGGTAACACGCTCGGTGTGTCACAGGGAATAGTAAGGGTTTTAGGGCAATTTACAAAACTTAATACAGTACCGTTTTCTTTTGTCCGACTACTTACTGATTCGGCTCAGACTCGGCTGGCGGGTTAAACCCTGATGGCTGGCTAAAGTCTAGCAGGGATTGAGTCCCCGGAAAATAAGTTGCCCAAAACGAAACAATAGGACGCCGTTTCCAGTTTTGACGACTCACGTCTAGCAACAAAATCGGAGCGATCGCGTTATTATGTTGTCCAATAATGGTCACAGCAACATCAGTGACCAATATATCACCATCGAAACTGCGTTGGGCGGCGGCTCTAGCAATGGCTTCAGCGCGGCGGAGAAAGTTAGAATAACTTTCCTCAGGTTGACTGATGAGAGATACTTCCACTCGTGCGGTGTAAGCTTGAGCCATCTCAGGAGCGATCGCGGCTGTGATCAGCCAACTGATACTGGTACAACCGACCAACATCCATAAACCGAGCGGCGCAATTTGTTTTCGGGCAATTGACTGGATCATTGGGGTAGACGACGGGTTATGAAACAGAGATTTTAACAGCAGACGTTTCCTCAGATAACCCCTGAAGGGCAGATTGTTGTTAAATCTCCCCGTTGGAGACGATTTCAGGGTTATCCTGACGGACAGGTAGCGGAGACTATAAAATGATTTTGTCTGTAATGTCTTGATCAAGACTGAACCGTTAGTCCGACAAGACGATGGCAACACTGATCAAGTTCCAGCCGCCAACGTCGAAACCCAAAACCCATGGCAAATTACGCTTGCGTTGCAATTGGCATTAATCGCTATCAGTTTTTACCGCCCTTAAACTACGGACAGGCGGATGCTCAAGCCTTGTGGCAGTTTCTGGTGCAGCAGGGGAATGGGTCATCCCAGGATTATTTAGTATTAACTGACCATTCACCTCTGATTGATCGTCAATCCACCTATCCCAATCAGGACAATATTTGGCGCTGGCTGGACGCGACTCGCCAACCCTCCCCAACGAATGGCAAAACGTCCCCATCAAAGTCTTGGCGGTGGTTCTTTTTCAGTGGTTATGGAGTCTGTTGGCAACAAGCTGATTATCTCATGCCTATTGATGGGAATCCCCAGGATATTCCTCGTACCGGGATACCGATGCGATCGCTCCTTAGTTCGCTTCAGCCTCAAGGGGATGAAAATCTGCTGGTTTTACTGGATATTAACCGATCGCCAGGACTGCAAGCCGGGGAATCGGTGGGTGCGGAAACCGTGGAATTAGCCCGTCAGATGGGAATTACGCTGATCATGTCCAGTCAGCTTGGGCAATTTTCCCACGAAGCGACGGCGTTGCGGAATGGTTTGTTTAGCGCCGCCTTACTGGAAGCCCTGCGCTACTATCAAACCGATCTAACCCTGGCAAACTTGGAGCAGTATTTAGGCGATCGCTTACCGGAGTTAAGTCAACATCACTGGCGACCGATACAGACGCCTTTAATTATTATTCCTTCTGAAGCCACCCGACAACAACTCATTTTACCTATCTCTGGGTCTACTTCCATCGAAGAGACAACGGCGACACCAATAGCCTCAACCTTAACATCGGGGGATCAGACCAATGGCAAGTCAGCCTATCAAGACGCCTCTACTGATAACGGGAATGGCGCAACCGCCCCTGTCTCCAAGTATGCCGTTGCCATACCGGACAAACAATCGACGCACTCGTTAACACCTAGGGATAGGGATGTCGATGAACAGTCCAACTCAGCAACTTCCGACTCAGCAACCGCTTTGGTGAAGATACCTGATTTTGTGTCCGACAACGATAGTCAAGAGGATCAGACATGGAAACAATGGCTGCTGCAAGGGGGTGGACTGATACTGGTTTTGGTGCTAATGCTAATCACTCTCAAGATTCTTAACCGTCAAACTGCGACAAGTCCCCAGATTATTCAGCCTGTCACCGAAACCCAACCCACAGCCGATGAAGAGACGGAGGGGTCAGTGACTCAAAGTCCCGTCGCTGATCAGACTAGCTCTGCACCTGAAGCCACTGGTTCACCGCTTCCCCCCTCACCCGTGGAGAATCAGCGTATTGCACCTGTGTCTGAGGATAAACCCCAGGAACAAGCCCCCACCTCACCATCGCCCTCTGATCCGGAATCCATGGAAGCGAACCAACGGATTTTGGCACAAGCTAAGGGTAGAATCCAACCCAATCAAGCCTCCCTCTTCAGTCAAGCGATCGCCCAAGCCCAGAAAATTCAACCCGGTGAACCTCTTTACCAGGAAGCGCAACAGGATATCCAGCGCTGGAGTCAGGTGATTCTTGACTTAGCTGAAGGGCGGGCGAAACAAGGCAATTTTGCATCTGCGATCGCGGCGGCAAAATTAGTTCCGTCTACCAATCCCTCAATTTATAATCGGGCGCAGTCGGCGATTAAAACCTGGCAGACTCAAGCGAAACAGCAGCAGCAAAACCAAGCAATTATTCAAGCGGCTAAACAGCAACTGCGACGGAATCAAGCCTCGTCTTATAATCGGGCAATTAATACTTTAAGTAAAATTTCCCCAGGTCAACCGGGTTATGCTCAAGCGCAACAGTTAATTGATCAATGGAGTCGCCAGATTTATCTAATCGCCAATTCTCGTGCATGGCGGGGTCAGTTGTCACTGGCGATAAAAACCGCCGCCTTAGTTCCGCCCGATACTCCCTCATACCCAGCCGCGCAGCAGGCGATCGCTCGATGGCAGAAGGATCAACAGTAAGGAGGTGGGAAACATGACAGTTAACGGTGAAGATTGTCATCTGTCATCTGTCATTGGTCATTTGTGAGGGTTTGAGGACTATAGCAATCCTAAATAGGTTGTGAAAAATCCAAAGAGAGAAAAAAGCTTTGAAACTCTTTCCCATTGCCCATTGCCCATTGCCTATTCCCTATTCCCTCTCCCCACCACCAGACTTATTCAGCAGACCCTAATTATCCCCATGACTTCTACCGTTCCCTCACCCAACACAACTTTCCCCGACCATACTCAACTCCCCGAATCCGATGGTTCCTTTGTGAAAAATTTTCAAGAACATCCCCAAAGTATTCTCTTAACTGATTCCATAGAACCTGTGCTTCAACAACGCCATGCCAACGGGCGTTATTGCATCGGTCAAGATTGCGGGATTTATTGGCGGATAACCGAACCACCTGAACGGGGTGCAGAAGCACCGGATTGGTTTTATGTCCCAAATGTGCCGCCAACGCTTAATGGTCAAATGCGGCGTTCCTACGTTCTTTGGCAAGAGTTAATTCCTCCATTTATTGTCTTAGAATTTGCCTCAGGAAATGGCTCAGAGGAACGGGATAAAACACCTCTGTTTCGAGAAGAGGGGGATATGCAAAAACCCGGTAAATTCTGGATATACGAACAAGTTATTCGTCCTGCTTTTTACGGCATTTATGAAGTCAGCCGCGCCAGGATTGAAGTCTATCACTTAATCGAAGGTCAGTATCAGTTAATGACTACCAATGAACGTGGTCATTACGCGATCGCACCTTTAGGAGTAGAATTAGGAATTTGGCAGGGACAGTATCAAAATGTCGAATTACCGTGGTTGCGCTGGTGGGATGACCAAGGTAATCTTCTGTTGACAGGGCGCGAACGATCAGAACGGTTAGCCGCACAGTTAAGAGCGGCTGGGATTAAACCTGAAGTTTAGGTGGTAAGTAGGTTGGTGGAAATAAACTCAACCATGTTAAGTTATGTTAACAAGCCTCAAACCCTTACAAATGACGAATGACGAATGACGAATGACGATCCCTACCGTTAACTTTAATTGTCCCCACCTACTTAGATGGTTTAAGCTGTTCGGCATTTAAACATTAATATCAATTATGGCGAAATCGTTGGTGTGCGAGCATCTTGCTCGCTACTAATACCCAATTGAAATGTATGACAGCTTACCTAAACGAAAGTGATATAATAGAGTATTATCATTATAAAAACCATATCAGAATCATGTTTAAAAAATTTCTCGCCAGAGTAGGAATTGGTGCCGCCACCGTTGATACTCGCCTATCAGTAGCGTCTTTGGTTCCGGGTGAAATGCTCCATGGAGAGGTTCATATTACAGGTGGAGAGTCTGACCAAGAGATTGATGATATTTACCTCTATGTTGAGACGGAATACAAACGGGAATATGAGGATACAACAACGACAGAAACCTGCGAATTAGTCAAGTATTGTCTGAGTGAGCGCTTTGACTTACATCCTCAAGAAACCAAAGTTATTCCCTTTTCCTTCCCACTTCCTTATGAAACACCATTGACGCTGGGACATCAACCTGTTTATGTGCGAACTGGGTTGGATATTTCCATGGCAGTTGATCCGAAAGACACTGATTATATAGAGGTGCGCCCCCATCCCTTAATGCAATTGGTGCTGGAAGCTTGTCAAAATCTAGGGTTTCAACTTCGTAAAGTCGATTGTGAGTATAATCCTTATTTAGGTGGAAACGTTCCCTTTGTCCAAGAGTTTGAATTTCGACCGATTGGACAGTATCAGGGACAGTTGGATGAACTGGAAATCGTGTTTTCACTCCAATCAGACGACTTGTTAGATGTTTTCCTGGAAATTGATAAACGGGCGCGAGGTTTTGGGGGGTTTTTACAAGAAGCCTTTGATATGGATGAACGCTATGCCCGTGTGCAAATTTCATCGGATTATCTGACCAGTCCGCTAACGGATATTGAGGCGATTTTAGATAGTACAATTCAAGGTTACTTATAGTTAGAGTCGGCTGAATAAGTTTTGGGGTGAGGGGAGAGAACAGGGAACAAGGAACAGTTTCACCCCCGTTTTTGGGGGAGATTTGGCAATCGCGGAGGCTCATCTTCTTTTGGCATCAATAATCAAAAGTTTCACCGGATAAGGAAGGTGTATTTGTTGGAGGGCGTCGAAACTGGGTCGCTTGTTCATAAGCGTAAGCAAATCCCAGCAATTCTTGCTCAGTATAAGGAGCGCCAAAAAAGGTCAATCCTAGCGGTAATCCCTGCTCAGTAAAGCCCATCGGTACAGAAATTCCTGGGAAACCAGAGACGTTGGCTAAATACCCTGGTGTATAGGGATCGTCTACATTGCACTGGTAAGTGGGATCATTTTGGATCGTGTACAAAGGACTAGCCGGACAAAGCATCGTCGGAAAAACGATCGCATTAAGCCTTTGAGCTTGCATAATGCCCAAAATCTCTTGACGGACTTTGGGAAACTCAAAATGGATGATACTGAGGTATTCAATATCAGCTAATTCTCGATGTTCTAGCGATTCCTTAAAGCCGTGAATGCGACCGGGATTTAATGCCTGCATTGAATTAGCAATCCGATTAGACAAGCTCAAAGAAATCATGCTCTCTAAGTTGTCGGGAAACGAAGGGTTAAGAGTCTTAAGGTAGTTTTCAATCTGCGGTTCAAATTCCGCCGCCGTCACCTGCTTCATTAAAGACCAAAGATTTTCGAGCTGGGGTGAAAAGTCTACAACCTCCACCGTTGCACCGAGTTCCCTCAGCTTGGCAACCGCCGCCTTGGTTAAGGCGTCTACTTCTGGGTTTCCCCCTTGGAAATCAATAGCCACTCCAATTCGAGCGCCGTTCAAAGCATCTGCCTTGAGAAATGGGGTGTAATCCTGGTGTGATTTTTCCTCACTCTCTAAAGTACGGTAATCATTGGTATCAACGCCTGCCATAATGCCAAGAGCGATCGCGGCATCTTTCACCGTTCGCGCCATTGATCCGGCTGTATCGAAGGAAAGGGTAAGAGGTACAATGCCATCCCGACTGACTAACCCTTGAGTCGGTTTGATACCTACAATACCAGTGACTGATGCGGGGGCGCGAATCGAACCGGATGTATCCGTTCCCGTTGCTAACATCGCGAAGTTAGCCGCGATCGCCGCAGCACTACCAGCACTTGAGCCGGAAGAATTGCGACTCAAGTTATAGGGATTTAAGGTTAACCCGCCCAAAGAACTATACCCAAGCCAGCCATCCGATGAAGCGAACTCGCTCATGTTGGCTTTGGCGAGAATGATCGCCCCCGCCTGACGTAGCTTCTGGACTGTAAAAGCATCGTCTGGTGGCACAGATCCTTTGAGCAAAACCGAGCCTGCCGTAGTCGGCATACCGGCTGTATCATAGTTATCTTTGAGGATGATCGGGATTCCGTGTAACGGGCTACGCTTGCCTTTCTCTTGCCGCTCTCGATCGAGATCTTTTGCCTCAGCCAGTGCATTGGAATTGATCGAAATTAGCGCATTAATCTCAGCATTTTTATCCTCATAAGCTTGGATGCGGTTTAGATAGAGTTGCACCAATTGTTCAGACGTCAAGTCCCCACGATCAAACGCTTGGTTAACATCCGATACCGTTGCTTCTCTCAGTCGGAAGGTTTCAGCTATTGCCGATAGGGGAAACCCGCTGAAGCCAACGACTGACAAAACAGCAATGGCTTGATGCGTGAGTTTTGATAAGTTAGACTGGCGTTTTTTCATTCATTGTCTGTTTTTATCTCGCTAAATAGTACCATATAAAAACACAAACCTTTATTGGTCAACGTACAATCCATTCAAAAACGGCTTGATCAGATGGCTGTGTTATCTTACCCTTTTCTCCCCTTGTAGAGACGTTGCATGCAACGTCTCTACAGTGGGGTAGTCAATCCTCATTCCCCAGCTAAACTTACATGCACCGTTGTTTCCTTTCCTGGACTACTGTCAATGGTTAACTCTCCTCCATGTAATTGAGCTAAACGCTGGGCGATCGCTAACCCTAATCCTGACCCTTGTTGTTCATAGAGTTTGCGCTCAAACTGCATGTAGGCTCCCAGATTGGCGATTTGCTCCGATGTCATCCCCCGTCCCTGATCAGTAATGGTGAGAATGACCCGATTTTGCTCGACGCGATCGCAGATGCTAACGGCGGTTCCAGGTGGGGAAAATTTAAACGCATTATCAATCAGTTCTTCAATCAATTTCCGCAGATTCGCTTCTGACATATAAATCTTGGTTCCTTGCAGATTTAACTCTAAATCTGCTTCTCGATCAACTTGTTTGGCTTTTTGATGAACGACCTCAAAAATTAGGGGTTGACTGTCCGTTTTGACCTCACGACTCTGTAGTGCCTGAAGCCGTGCTGGATCATTTGCCATTAATTCCAGTTCGGCATAGAGTAAGAAGTTCTTTGTCAGCCGATATAACCGTTGACTGGATGTGTGAATATCTTGTAATATTTCTAGGGCTTCATCTCGGTCAATATCATCGTATTCATTAATAAAGAAACTGGATGAGGCGATGATTCCATTTAGGGGTGTATATAACTCATGGGGGAGGGAATGGCAGATTTGACCGCGCAACTCATCTAACTTCTTTTGGGATTGTCGTTCTAGAACGCCTTGTTTCTCAAATCGCGCCGCGATCGCTCTCAGTAACGCTTCTCTAGTAAAGGGTTTACTTAAATAATCATCTGCACCAGATTCCATCCCCTGACGCAGATCAGCTTTGGCGGATTTAGCGGTAAGAAAAATAAACGGAATGGCTTCGGTGGAAAGATTTTGGCGTAGCTGTGTTAACACCCCATATCCATCCACTTCTGGCATCATAATGTCACAGATAATTAAATCCGGTCGTTGCTGTTGCGCCAACTGGATGCCTGTTTTACCATTTTCTGCCAAAAGTACCTCAAAATCTTCGGCTGATAACAGTTCATAAATGTTCTCTCTAATCCCTTCTTCGTCTTCAATAATTAAAATTGTATTCATACATTTTACCTCAGTTCAGTTGCTTTTTTATGGAATCATCCGACTTCAATAACCAATAATTAAAGACCAATCACTACTGTAAACGTTGTCCCGACACCAAGTTTGCTCTCCAAGCTAATTGTACCTCCATGTCTATCTACAGCTTTTTTGACAATCGATAGTCCCAAGCCTGTCCCGGAAATATTTCCTACATTGGTGCCGCGATGGAATGATTCAAAGAGCCGTTGTTGGTCGGTTTCAGAAATGCCGATGCCTTGGTCTTTGACGCGGAAAATTAATTCGTTGTGGCGACAAGTGAGTTCCAGACAAACCGGACGCTCAATCGGTGAATACTTCAGCGCATTTGATAATAAATTACCCAGGATATGGCGCAGTAATTTCTCATCAAGGGAAACGGGTGTCAATTGCCCCTGATGAGTAAAGCACAGAGAATGTCGGTGACCGATTCCCTGTTGAAACTCCTCAACCAACTGTTGACAAAATTGTCGTACATCCATCTGAGCTGGGTTAAAGTCTAATTTTCCAGCTTCGGCTTTACCTAATAAGAGGATATCATTCAGCATCTGAGTGATATGATGGACATTGGATTGAATTCGCTCAAAATGAATCTGTTTTTTCTCTTCCGTGAACTTAGAAGAATAATATTTAAGTAATTCGGTAGAACTGAGGATTGTGGTTAAAGGTGTGCGAAACTCATGGGAGGTCATGGAAATAAACCGGGATTTGAGTTCATTGAGTTCCTGTTCCCGTGCTAAAGCTTGACGAATTTCCTGTTCGGCTTGCTTATACTCGGTGATATCTTCCGCAATCCCCACAATCCGGTAAACTTGTCCAGAGGCATCATAAACCGGAAACGCGCGATCGCGAATCCAACGCTGTTCACCTCCAGGCTGGATAATCCGATAGTCTTCGTGATACTCTCCCCTACCCTGTTTGGCAAACGCCGCCATCACCCGTTCTCGATCCTCTGGATGAATCGTTTCGACAAAGGATAAAGGATTGTCATAAATACTTTGGCAACTGCGACCCCAGATTTGTTGATAGGCTGGACTAACATATATCATCTGGGACTTTGCCACATCGGTAATCCAGAACACCTCATGAATATTCTCCGCAAGCTGGCGAAACCGTTGTTCACTCTCTTGTAGCGCCGCCTCGGTGCGCTTGCGATCGCGAATATCTTCGATCACACCGACAAAATAGTCCAATTCCCCGGTAGACTTCCGCACCAATGAACCCGTGAGATTCACCCAAACAATTGAGCCGTCTTTGCGAATGTAGCGCTTCTCCATGGAGAATGTCTTAATCTCACCCGCTAATAATTGGTTAACATAGTGTTTATCGGTATCAACGTCATCGGGGTGGGTAATATCCACAAAGGTTTTTGTCAACAATTCATCCAGCGTATATCCGACAATATCGCAAAAGGTTTGATTCACCCGCAAAAAGCGATCGTCCCATCCGGTATGGGTAATTCCCACCGTCACCTGTTCAAAGGTTGAGCGGAATCGTTCTTCGCTAGTTCGCAGCGCCGCTTCCGTTTGCTGACGTTGGGTAATATCGCGACAGATACAAATAAAATCCCCATCTGGGGTTAACGTTAGAGACACTTCCTCAGCAAACGTACTCCCATTTCGACGTAGCGCCACAGCT
Organism: Coleofasciculus sp. E1-EBD-02; assembly: GCF_040218245.1. NCBI lineage: Bacteria > Bacillati > Cyanobacteriota > Cyanophyceae > Coleofasciculales > Coleofasciculaceae > Coleofasciculus > Coleofasciculus sp. E1-EBD-02. The sequence goes on from NZ_JAVJQN010000037.1 coordinate 53,085, forward strand.
TCACCGCGCCAATAGCCCTGTTGCTGCAAAATGGGAAAAATATCGCGTTCAAATCGAATGATTTCCTCTGGAGGATACAGATGTCGCCAAGACTTCCCCAGCAACGCTTCCGAGGTATTATATCCAAACAGTTGAACGTGGGCGGGGTTGAGATACGTATACTCCCCCTTAGCGTTAAGAATCGCAATTCCTTCTGTGGTGGCTTCAATCGCTGCTAACTTTTGTCGCAATTGGGTTTCTACCTGTTGACGTTCGGCAATTTCATGCTGTAATTTTTGATTACTTTGCTGCAATTGAGCCGTGCGTTCTTCAACCCGGCGTTCTAGTTCTTGTTTCGCCTGTTGTAGTTCTAATTCCACTCGTTTACGTTGGATGAGTTCCATTTGCACCTGCTCAAATAGGCTAGCTTGTTGAATCGCAATTCCTACCTGTACCGCTAACTGTTGCAGTAACTCAATTTCTGACGTTTGCCACTGTCTAGGTGCATGACACTGTTGAGCCGTCAGCAGTCCCCATAATTCATCGTCTTTAATGATAGGAACCACTAAGTTGGCGCGAACTTGTAAGCTGGCTAAAAGTTCAACATGACAAGGGGTGAGTCCAGCGGTATAAATATCGGCTGTGGCTTGGATACGACCGTTTTTGTAAGACTCAACACTTGTTTTTTCAAAGCAGGGATCATGGACAACCACGCCAGACAGGGACTCCCATTTAGCACCCACCGATTCTACCATTACTGTACCACTCCAGTCGGAGTGAAATCGATAAATTAGTACCCGGTCAACTTGAAGCCATTCTCGTACTTCTTGCAGGGTGGTTTTGAGAATGTCTTCAAGGTGCAGAGATTGACGAATTCGCGACGATATGCTGTAAAGCAGGTGTTCCTTGGCTGAGTGTTGAGTGTTGAGTGTTGACCCTTCGCGACTCTCGTATGGAACCTGGTTTGTAGGGGCGGGTTTAGGAATTTTCTTTTCGCTATTGATAGTATCGTTTGTACAAAACCCGCCCTGACTGAGTGTTAACTGGGTATCAGTTTGAGGAGTTAGTTCAGCGTTAGCCGGAGAAATAGAGGGCAAAATTGGATTGAGAAACGAGAAGGTTTTGCCATTCAGGTTTATCGCCCGCAACAAGCTGTTCTGGTCAATCATCCCCTGCCATTCTCCCTGATTTCCTAAGACAACCAATTGCTGGGTGTGCCACTGTTGCATCCGTTGATAAGCTGTACCTAAAAAATCATCAGGACGAATGCTAAACCACGGCGAACTCATCACCGTTTGGGCATCAAGCTGTTGAAAATCTAAGGGTAATGTTTGAAACTGAACAATATCGTCGGCTGTAACAATCCCCATGGGAATAGGGGATTGACGAAACGATAACGAATAGGAAACGTCTAAATCTGTAACCGTCTCTCCTGTTTCCTGTTCCCTCTGTCGAACAATCACCACGTAACCAACACCATGAGTTGCCATCAACTGAGCTAACTTTTGCACGGGTGCTGTAGGAGGCGCACAAATCACCTGATTTGTCATCACTTCAGCAACCGAATGTAACCCCATTACATCCGTCATTTGTAGGAGGTGGCGCATTCTATGGGGAGTGACAATTCCCAACAGATAACCACTTTTATTGAGTATGGGTAGATGATGAATACCATGTTGCTGGAACAAGTTGAGGATGATTGTTACATCTTGACAGTCTGATGCGTTTAGAGTGACTAATTTCCGAGTCATCACATCAGCCGCCGTCAGTGCGTCTAAATTCATATCCAACGCGGCTAACCGGACAAAATCTTGCTCTGTCAACAAACCCAGCAGTTGCATTCCCTGCATGACTAAAACACAACTGGTTCTCGCCTGCTTCATCAAACGCCAATCGGGTAAGGGATGATAACTCTCGGTAGATGTGTTTGATAAACAGATGGTGCAATCACATCCAGCTTCTTGAGCCATCAGACGGATAACCTCACTCAAGGTTGTCTCTGGTGCAACACTCAAGGGATAGGGATCAATTACCGCCTCTAACGGTAATGACGAGAGGGAGAGGTCTAGGAGTGACATGGCAAACTTCAGAAGTGTAACGATAGAGGAGTCTGGGGTCTTATCTTTTATCAAACGTCAAGTCAACTGGATTTGACATCCGTATGTTTACGGACTCTGAGAACCCGATTGTCCTCATTCACCGTATTTTTTCTGAGGGTTTGTCATTGGTCATTGGTCATTGGTCATTGGTCATTGGTCATTGGTCATTGGTCATTGGTCATTGGTCATTGGTCATTGGTCATTGGTCATTGGTCATTGGTCATTGGTCATTGGTCATTTGTCATTGGTCATTGGTCATTGGTCATTGGTCATTGGTCATTGGTCATTGGTCATTTGTCATTGGTCATTGGTCATTTGTCATTTGTCATTGGTCATTTGTCATTTGTCATTTGTCATTTGTCGTTTTCACCTCTGCACCTCTGCACTCCTGCTCTCTTGCTTTCTTGTATAGCACTACGCACTAAGGTTAGGACATAAAAGAAAAATTCAAATCGCTTGACCCTGAGCGACTTGTACCTAGCGTGTTACCGAGCGTGTTGCCGAGCGAAGCCGAGGTAAGTCGAGGTAAGCCGAGGTGTTGCCTATTGCCTATTCCCTGGCGCGTAAGCGCTATATGTCCGAGTAATTGCGGAATCAGCGAATTATCAGCCCTATTTTTTTGTGTAATTTCCCGGAGGAAAAATAAGCCAAATATCTCTAGGATTGATTTAGAGTCAAGGTGATGTTTTATGCGGGTTCATCAACATTCTATTTTATTGGCAGAGGTGAAGCAACTGGTTGAACAACTTCCGCTGGAAGACAAGGCTCAATTAGTTGAAAATTTGTTAACTGGAACTGACTCACCAGCGATTTTGGGGTGCTTGGATTTATCGAATTTATTTTTTGCGATCGCGAGTTGGATTGCTACACGAGAACTATAAGCCGAACCATGAGTAAGACCCCTTTTTCAGACCCCTTTTTTGCCCAAATTCCTGCGGAAACACTCCAGACATTCACACCAGAACAGTTAGAGGCAATTAAATATGCCTTTAGTCCCCGCCCTTGGAAAACGCATCCGGTTGATATCCGCTTAACTTTACCGATTCCTGGATGCCGCTTTTATCTCGTTTTGTTAGGCGGACGAGAATCTCGCTCTCCTCAACGGCGGCGTGCTGAACGTTCTCAATTTCCGCTATGGACGCCTGCCAATATTGTATTGATTACGGCTTTTTTTTCGTTATTGCTAACCTCCACCTATGCCTCAGTTTCAGTCTTCTTCGCTTCCTTCAAATCCTTCCGTCTTCCCACCACGGCTTATCCTGCCAGTCTGCCGTGGATTACTAATTCAGAACAATGCCAAAAAACCAATAGAACCTGGTCAGAGGGGCAATGTTGGGACAGTGACCACAATCCTCTATTTTAACCCATTTTTTGTATTTTATTTTAAATAAATTTGTTTTCGCAACTCGATTAAGCCAAACTTGCATTGTATGAAACCGTCAAAACCAGATCCATTCATTGAACAATTTTTCGCTCGAATTCCCGCGAAAACGGCGGCAACGTTTAATCCGACTCAACTGGAAATACTCAAACAAACCTTCGGGAGTCGTGCATCGAAAAAACATACTGTTGATTTGCGGTTATCGATGCCATTTCCCCAAGGAGGCTTTTACTGGGTGCTATTGATGGGGAGGGAAAAACGTGGTCGCGATCGCCTTCAGCAAGAGCGTCGTAAACATCCCCTCTGGACTGTTGCCAATGGTTTAGTAATTTCCGGATTTTTATTGATGATTGCCACAGCTTTACTCGGTACAGTTTTTATTCTGGAAGAGCAGGCAGACATTCAGATCAACTCGGAGGTTAACAACGTTGTCAAATAATAAATCCACGTAGGGGCGCACTGACGTGCGCCCGATTTAACCGTGCCATCTATTCCGTAATTTTAGGAGTTGTAGGTTTGGTTTCGACTTCGCTAAACCCAACAAAATTCAGGATTATTGTTTGAACTATTGATTAAATAATATCTTGTCCATTTAACATCGGTGGGTTACGGCGGAGCGTTCATTAAATGGTTATCAATTACGTTTAAATTCCCGCCTAACCCACCCTACTTTTTTTGATGTGTGTCGGTTGGCTTGACGTAGGAAAACCAACAAAATTCAGGATTATTATCTGAACTATTGATTGAATAATATCTTGTTCATTTAACATCGGTAGGTTACGGCGGAGCGTTGATTAAATGATTATCGCTTCGGTTTAAAACCCGCCTAACCCACCCTACGTTTTTTCGCTCTAATGAACACTGTTGTACCCCTACAGGTAGCGCCCCTGTTCAAAACTTTTATAGGGGACGCCATAATTTAATCGTCTTATCCTCACTCCCACTAGCAAGGAGTCCATCAGCACCAATGGCAAGGGCGTATACTGGGGCGGTATGATCCTCAAGGGTTTGCATGAGTTCTCCCCGATGCAGATGCCAAACCTTAATTGTCTTGTCCTCACTCCCACTAATCAGATATTCACCATCTGGACTTAGCGCGATCGCGTACACCGCTCCTGTATGATCGGTTAATGTAGTCAGGAGTTTCCCCGTCTCAAAATCCCATAACTTAATCGTCTTATCCTCACTCCCACTGACAATCGTTTGCCCATCGGGACTAATCGCCACCACCCTGACACTGGCTTTATGTCCACTCAGCGTCCGCAGTAGTTCTCCTGTTGCCAATTTCCATATCTTAACCGTCTTATCCCCACTTCCACTGACTAAACTTTGACTATCGGGACTAATCGCCAAGGAATACACCCATTCTTTATGCCCAAATAGCGTGCGGAAGGGTTCTCCTGTGTTTAAGTTCCATAACTTAATTTTGTGGGAACCACTCGCTAGGGTGTGATTATCCGGACTAATTGCTAGGGAATGAATCTGCTTGCGATGTCCCGAAAGCGTCCACAGCAGTTTACCCTGATGTAGATTCCAGACTTTAATATAACTGCGATTTTTTGACTGATCGCTACTGGCTAAAATCTGCCCATCGCGACTAAGGGTAAGGGTTAAAACGCCACCCGAATGCCCATTTAATTGCTGAATAGGTGTCGAATTCAGGCTGATAATATCCCAAATCTTAATCGTACTGTCACCCCCACAACTTAACAGGGTACGTCCATGGGGATGAATCGCGATCGCGCTTACTTTGCCACTGAGTCCCGTGAACGTGGAGGTTAAGCCCAGATTAGCAAACGTCTGCGACTGTTGACGGGATGCGATCGCCTCTAGCAATTCCTGGACTTGATTTGCCCCCTGTTCATCGCCCACGGCGGCTAAACAGGATTGCAGCATCTGGCAATAGTTGTAATCCTGTTGGGTTAATACCAATCGCATTGCTTCAAATGCCTGTAAGCCTTCTCGATGCGGCTGTTTCCGTTGTTGCAGCCACGCTTTCAGAGACGATTTAATCTGTATTGTTGCCCAGGATTTATCGGGTAAACAGGTTAAACTCTGTGCCAGTTTTAAACTCAGTTCCGGTTCCCAGTAAGGGCGTTCACTAACCAGAGACTGTAACACCTCTTGATAAATTGAAAGAGTGGTTTGCATCACCACTTGGACTAAATTCGGATCAGAGACTTCCGCAATTAATGGCGGTAATAATTCCGGCAAAAGCGGCGGTACATCCGAGTGAACCAGATGGTGAATATCCGCCACCCAGCCCGCCACTAAACAGTGACAGGTGCTTAAAAACTGGCAAAAGTTGTCCCAATCGCGGCGGTTCACTTTATAGGGAAAAATCAATTCACCCGGATCAATTCCGGCTTGCTGTAATTCTTCGGCTTCTTCTAAATAGGCTAAATTAATCGCATTGTCGCCGCCTTTGGCATTAATATCTTCAATACTCTTTCCCAATGCCAGGAGTTTATCTCGCGTGGTTTTCCATTTCAATGCTCTGGATCTTGTTGATTCATAGATAAAATCTCGATAGGAAAACTTACATAACGTTGAATAGCAATAACTGTCTTGCCCCAATCCCCAATAAGCGAGGCGAAAAATCAGAAAATCGCCATCAATTTCCGACTCTAAAATTAAGGTAGGTTCAGATTTTAATAAACTAAAAAGCGCCTTAATACTCGATTCACTATGAAACCGCTTACTCTCCCACGCCCCGCCTAAAAATTCAGTGGGTCTCACTTGAGAATGCAGGGGATAATGTTGACTTAAGAATTCTCGCAATCGTTGCGCCAAACCCAGTTCAATTTCTGGCACTTCTGAGTTCATCTCCCCAAACCGTTCAAACTGAACCTGAGGAGGGGCAATAAAAATTCGTAGCGGAATCGGGCGATTGGGGCGATGCGGTTCGAGGAGTTGGGAGGGGAACAGGCGCAGGGGCCAATGATCGAGGATTTTATGGACTTCCGGTAACTGGAGGGTGGTTTCCCGTTGATAGGCGGCGAGTTTGAATAGGGTTTGGCGATGTTCGGCGACGAGTTGCTGCTGAAGGGCTTTCTGTTGCTGGAAGCGCTGCTGTTCTAGGTGATCCGTGTCATCTACGGTTTGCGCGATCGCGTTGATCACATCTGGCAGTTTATTGGCAAAATGTTGCCCCATTGCCACCAGTTTTTCCCCTTGAGGGACTTCATCGACCCCTTGATAGGGTAAGATAAGAGGTTTGGGTTCAGATGTTGGTTTTTCGTTTAAGGGTATACCATTAAATTGATTGGTCGTTTTCAGATAGACCAGGGTCTTAAAAACAGGGACAGCCCATTGCAGAAGTAATTTTAACCACGGCTCCATAACAATTATATCTAGAGGCAACATTAACCTGAATAGTCAGGACTTACGCTTGCTGTACCGTTGAACCACTATCTGTAGGGAACATACTGTACCTCTACTCCAGGCTTATTCGAGTCATATCGGGATCGATCCAGTTTTCACAAAATCTAAGGATAGCAGGGATAGGTCATATCCCCATGTCAAGAAAAACACGATCAGCACAGCAGAAGCCAAATAAACCTTATACCACCGAGGTACACAGACAGATCCCCGACTTCTGGGAGAAGTCGGGGATCTTGCTTAGAGTCAAATTTGATTCATTACCGTTCTGTCGCCACAGCTTGAGTTGAGACGGTTTCGGTTAAATTGGCTGGAGAATTGGCTCGAATAGCGCGAAACATGCCAAATCGACAAAGCCCAGAACCGAAGGCTAGCCGCATCAATAAAATAGTCGGCACTTCTCGCACAGACTTGATAAAACCTGATAGACCAAACTGTAGCCATCCCTGCGGTCGAATGATGCCTTGCCAGATAGTATCAAGCCAAGATGGAAGCGTTTCCTCTGTCCAATCTGCCGTTGCTACACTACCCTCAACCAGTCCGGTTTCCTGCAACCGTTCCGAAAACCCTTCTATACTGGAAAACGCTGGATGAGACCACTGATCCAAAAGTTGCTGCATCACCGGACGCTCCCAAAAATTAAGTGGTTTCTGGCGATCATCCCGTTGATTCCAGTCAGCAACAACCAGAATACCACCAGGCTTGAGTACCCGCATTAATTCTTTGGCAAAAAGAGCTTTATCGGGAATATGAGGACCCACTTCAATTGACCAAACCACATCAAAACTGGCATCTGGGAAAGACATTGCCATGGCATCATTGACTAAAAACGTCGCATCTAAGTCCTTTGGCGTTAACTCTTGAGCGCGTTTTATTTGTTGGGGACTGATGCTAATTCCGGTTACAGCAAACCCGTAATCCCGTGCTAAAATACGACTGCTGCCGCCGATGCCACACCCCACATCTAAAACACTCGTTCCTGGGGATAATTTATCGAGTCCTCCCCAACGCACCATTTCATGCACAAAATCTGATTTTGCGGCTAAAAAATCCTTGGGTTGAGGCGGTGAGCCATAATGCCCTAAGTGGATATGTTCGCCCCAGTAAAACTCTAAAATACCATCTTCTGTCCATTGGTCATAAGAATTGACCACCGATTCAGAGGATTGATAGCGGCGACCCGTAACGAGATAGAGTAGGATCGCGATCGCGAAGAGTCCTAGTAGAAGTCCCAGAACGGGAAAAACGAAATTCATACAAGTAAAACCCTCAAATTGTTGACCCTGTTAATAATTTAGTGCAAGCTCGCACTACGAGAATTTTGTCATTATTGACATTAAGGTGTTAAATGCCGAACAGCTTCAGGCTAATGGGTAGTAGCCATCCTACGGTATATCAAGGATTTCGGCGATCCCAAGCGCTAGCTTGTTGATGGTGTCCTAGTTATTAAAAATAAGATTTATTAATTCCCAAACAAGTAAATTACCCTACTTTTATAATGCGAGTATTATTTTATCAAAAATAATTGTTTTTTTAATCATGCCAGATAAAAACCATGTAAGCATTTTACGGCAAGGTACTGACGTTTGGAATTGTTGGCGCTTCCAAAATCCTCTCATCCAACCAGATCTCACTCAAGCAATCTTTCGAGGAAAATTCTCTGGGGTTAACCTCAGTAGTGCATTCCTCGGTCAACTTGACTTCGGTGAAAGTGATCTAAGTGCAGCAAATTTTTCTCAAGCATACCTTAATTGGGCACAACTGAGAAAGACAAAACTGATTGGGGCATCTTTTTATTCTACATCCTTAGTTGGAGCTAATTTGCGTGATGCCGATCTAACGGGAGCCGACTTGCGTCATGCTGACCTTCGCTATGCTGACCTCTGCTATGCTAACCTGAGTGGAGCTAACCTTTCCCAAGCCTCTTTGCTTGACTGCAAAGTCCATAAGACTGATTTTAGTCAAGCTATATTAGAGGATACAAAGATGGAAAAATCTTTAAGAGATTTCTTGCATAAGGATAAGATTATTGATGAATTGTTGCTAAAATACTTTACAGAAAATGTTGCTATAGACTAACTCTAGCTTGTTAAATAAGTCTTTTGATGGCGGCAGTGTTAGGTTGTAGAGGGTAAATTGTCATCTTCCCCTTGTTTCTGACAAGCATCTAAATAAATTTGAGCGACTTGATCAACGGGATTAATCTGTAAACACTCTTGAAAAATTTGGGCGGCTTCTTTAAATGAACGAGTACTATACAGAAATAAAGCCTTCTCAAAATCAGGCTTTGTCATTAACTTTACCGAGCGCAGTTCTGGTGGATCTGCCTCAAATATTTCAAAAACAGAGACCATTTCCCGTTTGCCCTTAACCTGAACTTGACCGATGATCCGAAAGGCATATTCAACCGGATGATTTAGCTGTAAAAATGTGTGATGAGAAATTAATAAGGATACCCCATACTCTTTGGTAAGCTGTTCTAATCGAGCGGCTAAATTGACCGCATCACTAATCACTGTACCATCCATGCGATTATGTCCGCCCACGGTTCCCAGCATCAGCGAACCCGTGTTAATCCCAATCCCAATCTGAATCGGGGGACGATCTGGGCGTCGCCGCGTTTTATTATAATCAGTCAACCGATTTAACATATCAATTCCGGCGCGAACCGCATCATCAGCACTACCGTTAAATAGCGCCATAATCGCATCACCGATATATTTATCAATAAAGCCATCATGTTCGACAATAGCGGGTTCCATGCGCGACAGATAGGCATTGATAAATTTAAAATTATCCTCTAAACTCATCCGTTCCGAGAGAGTGGTGAAAGAACGAATGTCCGAAAATAAAATCGACATTTCCTTCTGCACCGCTTCGCCGAGTTTGACATCGACAATACTTTTCTTGTCAAGTAATTTCAGGAAATTTTCCGGGACAAAACGTTCATAAGCCTGATTCAGTTGCAGGAGTTGAGCCGTGAAATCCTTGCGTTCAATTTCAGCTTTTTTGCGTTCAGTAATATCTTGAAACGCCGCGATCGCAAAGGTGACTTTGCCCCCTTCATCAAAAATCGGGATACCCCAGGCTTCAATAGGAATAATTTGATCGCCTTGGTGAATTTCAATGTCATCAGCCGTGGCGCTTTCTCCCATTAACGCTTGCACGACGGGCAATAATTCCGCCGGATAGAGTTGTTCAGTGCCAGCAATATAAAATTGATAGACCTCAGCAAATTGTTCAGCAAAGGTATCCGGAACCACACCTTTACCCATTAACTGTTGCGCCCGTTGATTCAGGTAATAGGTTTTTCCGGTTGCATCTAATACCGCTACCCCAACCGGAACCGCTTCCAAAAATTGGGCTAATCGGCGTTCACTTTCCCGTGCGGCTTCTTCGGCTTGTTGATGTAACTCCTCCTCAATCGCATCGGAATGAGCCGTGGTGGTTTCGAGTAAAATTTCTAAGTCAGCATTATAGCGCTGTAGTTCCCAGGTTTGGTAAAGCGCGATCGCCATTGATGATCCGATCAACGCCACCAGCGGCGAAACCACGGGTAACCACCAGTTAACGAGAAACGCCCCATAACTGCCAACCACCAGGATACTACCCATAAAGAACGTGCCGAAACCGACAACCATCCATCGGGGAAAAATCCTATCCGCAAATTGGTTCGCTTGTTGGAGTTTCCAACTTCCTCCCGCACCAATAAAAGACCAGACGACAATCCATAACCACTCGACTGGATCAATCCAAATTGTCAGCCAAGACAGTTGGTTTATTCTATCAATGAAGGGAATTAAAGGGCGTCCATCAATCGCCTTAATTAAAGGGCGTCCCGCCATCGCCCCACTAATGATCTGACTAGCGATATTGGCATGAATAATCACGCCCGGTGTTTGCTGACGCGAACCGATGGTATTTTGACTATAGGGTGTAAAAAATAAGTCGTTAGCACTTTGTCCGGTAGCGCCAATCAGAACAATGCGATCGCGCATCAAATCTGGTGGTATCCGATTCTCTAAAATATCAGCAATGGATACAGTTTGGAAGTTCTCTCTCGGTCCGCGATAGTTTAATAGGATCTGATAGCCACCCACATCAGCATTAACATAGCCCCCCTCATTCCCCGTCAATGGCACAAATTCCGCCTTACCCAACTGCAAATGACTCTTGGCTTCATCCGTCATTTGCAGGGTAATCCCTTCGGCTTCTAGATACATTAACGCCAGCTTTACCCCTAATCCCAAGTAGATGGACTCATCGTCTAGTTGCACAGACAGCAATCCGCGACGAACTTTGCCATCCGCATCCAAGACTAAATCAGCCATCGCCACTTGATCCAGTTGTTTTAGGGTTGGCGATGGTGCAACTGTCTCTCCGACAACTTTTTCCACACCAATCAGATTTGGTGTAGACTTAAATACCTCGACTAATTCCTGATGACCCGGTTCGACTGGCAAATCACGGTATAAATCCACGCCAATCGCCCTAGGCTGTTGGGCGTTTATTTTTCTAAGTAACTGTGCTAAGACCTGATCAGGAATGGGCCACGTTCCAATCTGGGTAATATCAGACTCATCAATGGTTACTACCAGAATCCGGGGATCAACAGCTTCTTGGGGACGCTGCTGAAAAAATTGGTCAAGTGTTGCCCATTCGAGAAGCTGAAACGAACCCGTCCAAGCCGTAGCGATCACCAATCCGGCGACAGTGGGGGCAGTGATCAGTACCCCTTGCCATTGAGAAATATTCTGCTTGAGCTTTTGCCACATTTAGGATGAGCAATCAAAATTAACATGAGTAGTCCCCTGATTGCTATGGCGAATCATTCTCTATTCCTTACTGTAGCTCAACTCAAGCTGAATCGTGGCTCAAGCAGTTTGACTCAACCCCATAGATTTAAATTCCCACTAAACTAGCCGAAATTTGATAGACCGTAGTGGCGTGGCACAGCTAAAATAGGGTTTTGTTTGTAGTAAGCACGAAGAGTGCTATAACGCTTAGCTGGAGAGGGCTGAAGCCCTCACTACGAACCAATTCTAATCCATCAATTAAGGTGTGCCACGCCAGTAGGGTGGGCATTGCCCATCAGCCTCAAGTCAGCAACATTCAGCTTAAATTCAGTTGAATCGTGGCTCAAGCAGTTTGACTTAACCTAACCTAGTAACTATCTTCGCTGCCTACGGTATGCAGCGCTAAATCGTTATTAGCGCGGTTGAGTCGATCCGCGATCGCGGATCGAAGTTTCAGCGTGATCGATGGCGTAGCCAATACCTCTTGGGCTTGTTCTCGGTAGATAGCACTGGTTACCGGATCAACTTGGTCAATTTTCTGTAAATTTGAAAATACTGTATCCGCAGAAATGGTCATGAGCTTTAACCCTTTCATCAAATATAATTACGATCTTGACTTAAGTATCGAACGGATGGCAATAGGTGAATGATTAAAATAAAACAAAAATTATTCGACACCCAACAAGGAGTTATCGCAACCCTCAACGCCTCACGCCAACGCTTTCAAGCCTGTCGAGAAGCGAATCAAGTGTTGTAAATCGTCTTCAAACCCTTACTGTTCCCTGTTCCCTGTTCCCTGTTCCCTGTTCCCTAATCTCAACCGTTAACTTTAATTGTATCCACCTACTTACATTATGAAATTTCCCTTATCTCGTCAGAAACGGCAGATTATTCAATTTCTCGGTTTATTCTGCTGCTGTTGTATCCTGATTATTAGTTGTGGTGGGCAAAATACACCCACCGATAATGCTGTAAGTTCCGTCACTAGCATCACTAGCCCTGAACGCATCGCTGTGGGTTCTGTTGCCAAACCCCGAACCCTTGATCCGGCTGATGCCTATGAAGTGGCGATTAGCGATATTATTACCAGCTTAGGCGATCGCCTCTATACCTACGAGGGGGATACAGATACGCTTATTCCTCAACTGGCGACAGAACTCCCGCAAGTCAGTGATGATGGGTTAACCTACACGATTCCTGTGCGTCAGGGCGTTACATTCCATGATGGCACACCTTTTAACGCAGACGCCATGGCATTTTCCTTGAGGCGGTTTAGTGAAAACGGGGGTAAACCTTCCGCCCTACTTTCTAACATCATGGAATCCGTAGAAGCCACAGGGGAATACGAACTCACAATTAAGCTAAAAAACGCCTTTGCTCCCTTCCCTTACCTACTAGCCTTTCCTGGATTAAGTGCAGTTTCGCCTCAAGCTTATGAAATTGGGCAAGGCAAATTTAAACCCAATGATTTTGTGGGAACAGGTCCCTATAAACTGGTTTCCTTTGAGCCAAATTTAGTCAAAGTGGATGTATTTGAGGACTATTGGGGAGAAAAACCACCCAATCAAGGCATTGACTTTCAGTTTCTCAGCAGTCCCGCTAACTTGTATAATTCCTTTACCACAGGTGCCGTTGATATTGCCTATCGTGACTTAGGTGCTGATCAAATTCTCAGTCTCAAAGAGGATGCTGAATCGAAAGGGTATCAGGTGCTAGAAAAGCCCAGCAGTCGCGTAGACTACATGGTGCTAAATGTCAAGCAGAAACCCTTAGATCAGGTAGAAGTCCGACAAGCGATCGCGGCGTTAGTGGATCGTCAGTTAATCATTGATCGCGTCTATCGGGGTCAAGCGGAACCCGCTTACAGTATTATACCCGACACTTTTGCCACCAGCAAACCTGTATTTAAGGAACCGTATGGGGATGGTAATGTGGAAAAGGCAAAAGAACTTTTAACCGAGGCAGGGTTTTCTGCTGAAAATCCGTTTGTATTGGAAATTTGGTATAGTTCAGATAGCCCGCAGCGCCAACAAATTGTTACGCTTCTCAAGGAATATGCCGAGCAAAAAATGGAGGGTTTGATGCAAGTTCAACCGCAAGCTGTTGAATCTGCTACCCTCTTTGGTAATATTCCCAAAGGCATTTATCCCAGCTATTTAGTCGCTTGGTTTCCTGATTTTGGCGATGCAGATAATTACATCAGTCCCTTTTTCAGTTGTACGAAAGGATCAGCGGAAACGGGATGTCAGGAAGGGGCGAGTCAAAGCCAAGGTTTCTTCTATTACAGTGAGAAAATGAACCAACTCATTGAGGCTCAACGAAAGGAACAAGATCCCCAGGCGCGACAAGAACTATTTGAGCAAATTCAAGAGCTAATTGCTCAAGATGTACCGTTAGTTCCTTTGTTGCAGAAAAAAGAATTTGCGTTTGCTCAAGACAACTTACAGAACGTAGAAATTAACCCAATTATTGGTGTCTCGTTTTGGCAAGTTGATAAAAGCGCTTAAGCCTGTCATCTTAGCGCCGTGATTTCGACCGGATAAACTGGTTCAGACGGTTATGTGCAGATGTGCATATTATAATTGAGATGGTTTACCAGTGGAATCGGGACAAGGCAACAGCCAATCTTCGTAAACATGGCATCGACTTTGCTGATGCAGTATCTGTTTTCTCGGATGCTCTGGCAATTTCCATTCTAGACGAGCGGTTTGATGAAGAACGATTCGTCACAATTGGGATGGATGCTTTTGGCAGAATATTGGTAGTTGTCTACACGCTGCGGGATGATGAGATTCGGATTATTTCTGCCCGAAAAGCAACTCGGCAAGAACGACAGCAGTATGAGGAGGGATAATCGTCATGGATGCAGAATATGACTTTAGTCAAGGAAAACGGGGTGCGATTGACCCAACATCATTAGGCAAAACCCGCATCACAATCCGGCTAGATAATGAAATTCTCGCGTGGTTTCGTGAGCAAGTTCATAATGCAGGTGGAGGAAACTACCAAACCTTGATTAATGAAGCCTTACGCCAGCATATTCAGCAAAACCGCCAATCTTTGGAGGACACCTTACGCAAAGTTGTGCGTGAAGAACTTGAGCGTATTGAACGTTGATATCAAATCCGCTTAAGAAATCCCCCTTTATCTTTTGGATACCTGTTCCGTTAGTTTAGCACACTAAGTACGGAAGACCCCTACTGTGTAACACAACTACAATTGTGGATTAGATTTGTCAATTTTATGGGCGCAAAGCTTTGCGCCCCTACAGGTTGTGGATGTTGGGTTTAACATGCACCCAACGATAAACCTGTGTTAATCCTACTCGCCATAATTTGAATTCCGATGTCTCGTTCTCGTGCTTTACTCTACTATGTCATCGCCCGGTTGCTTCTGGCACCGTTAATGATGTGGACGATTGTTACTATCGTATTTTTACTCCTCCGCGCTACGCCAGGAGATCCCATTGATGCGGTCATTGGTAATCGTGCGCCTGAAAGTGTAAAAGCCGAATTTCGGGAACGGTTGGGATTAAATCAACCGCTACCCGTACAGTATGTGAATTATTTATCCAGTTTACTCCGCCTGGATTTAGGCAGTTCAATTAGTGACCAAGGACGAGACGTTTTGCAAGTAATTCAGCAGTATTTCCCCGCGACGGCAGAAGTAGCGGTATGTAGTATGATTGTCGCGATAACGGTAGGAATTAGTGTGGGTATTTTTTCCGCCTCTCGTCCGGGTACTGTTTTTGATTTAGGGGGACGACTATTCGGAATTATTACCTACGCCTTACCGATATTTTGGGCAGGAATGATTGTACAATTAATCTTTGCCGTACAGTTAGGATGGTTTCCCCTGGGTGGACGATTTCCGGCATCAGTAACTCCGCCCACAGGATTCACTGGACTGTATACGGTTGATAGTCTGTTGAACGGTAATTTCAACCAATTTTTGACGGCGTTATATTATTTAACTCTACCCTCGTTAACCTTAGGAATTCTCCTAAGTGGAATTTTTGAGCGTATTGTCCGGGTGAATCTCAAGCAAACGCTGAAGGCTGATTATGTGGAAGCCGCACGCGCTAGAGGGATTCAGGAACGGACGATTCTGCTGCATCATGCGTTGAAAAATGCGTTGATTCCGGTGATTACGGTAATGGGACTTACGTTTGCATCGTTGCTAGGGGGTGCGGTGTTAACAGAAGTGACCTTTTCTTGGCCCGGATTAGCCAATCGATTATATGAAGCGATTCAGTTACGAGATTACCCGACGGTGCAGGGAATTATGGTGTTTTTTGGGGGGATTGTGGTGATAGCGAGTATTGCGATTGATATCATCAATGCCTTAATTGACCCCCGTATTCGCTATTGATTGTTCATTGTTTAATAACCCCCGCCACGGCGATTAAAATCGCTGCTACACAAACAAAGCCACGGCGATTGAAATCGCTGCTACACAAACAAAGTCCGCCTGCGCGGACTGGGTTATAACGGGGGTAGCGTTCCCCGGATTTGGTATGACTTTGGCAGGTTGGGTTTTGACTTCGCTCAACCTAAGAGGTTCCAGCTAACGTTTGTTGGGTCTCGTACCTCGACCCAACCTACTTCAATTTATATCTGACTGACTCCAAAACCAGATGGCGAGTTGACTATATTGGCTTAGGAAAGCTAGAGGGATAAGGGAGACAAGGGGGATGGGAAAAAACTTGACGATTGCCAGGTAAGCTAGAGGTAATTGGTGATTTGGCGACTGGAACTCGCGATCGCATGTCTCAGAAAAACGAAACGACTGTATTAGTGTTAGCCTTGCTGATTACCCTCGGTTTAGTCGGGGGCGGAGTTTGGTGGTTTAGCCGTGAGTCTGACTTAATCAACACAAACCGCCAGGTCAATCGTCAATCACCCGAATCATCCCCACAGGCTAAAACCTTTGCCCAAGTGCAAGGTGTACCCGAAGGACTCTTCAGCTATGGAGGTAGCACCACTTGGGCGCCCATCCGTGAAGTCGTAGACCCTGCGATTCAAACCGTGTGGCCCCAATTCCGATTGCGTTACACTGATCCGACAACAGGCGCACCGGGTTCAGGTACAGGGATTAAGATGCTGTTAAATAACCAACTGGCATTTTCCCAATCCTCGCGCCCACTCAAACAAGATGAATATGACCAAGCCCAGCAACGCGGCTTTACTCTCAAAGAAATTCCTGTCGCTATTGATGGTATCGCCGTTGCGGTTAATCCTGACCTGCAAATTCCGGGTTTGACGATTAGTCAGCTAAAAGATATTTATACGGGTAAGATTACCAACTGGAATCAAGTCGGGGGTGCTGATTTACCGATTATCCCTTATTCCAGACGCCCAGAAGAAGGCGGTACAATTGAGTTTTTTGTGGACAATATTTTAGAGGGAGAAGAGTTTGGAACGACTGTTGAGTTTATCCCGACCACGACTCAAGCCCTGAGAGCGTTAGCGGATAATCCTGGCGGCATTTATTACGCCTCTGCACCTGAAGTTGTGCCTCAATGTACAATAAAATCTTTACCGATTGGACGTAAGCCTGATGAACTGGTTTCTCCTTACCAGGAACCTTTTGTGGCGCTTTCCCAATGTCCCGGACAGCGCAATCAGCTTAATAAGCAGGCGTTTCAATCGGGAAGTTATCCGATTACTCGTCGATTATTTGTGATTGTTAAACAAAATGGTCAAGTTGATGAACAAGCTGGAGAAGCGTATGCGCGATTGTTACTTACAAATCAGGGTCAGGACTTAATTAGCCAAGCTGGATTCGTCAGTTTGCGCTGAGTTGAGCAGGGGAAGCAGAGGGAGCAGGGGGAGCAGGGGGAGCAGAGGGAGCAGGGGAAGCAGAGGGAGCAGGGGAAGCAGAGGGAGCAGGGGGAGCAGTGGGAGCAGTGGGAGCAGGGAGAGATGAGGGAGATGAGGGAGCAGGGAGAGATGAGGGAGATGAGGGAGATGAGGGAAATGGGGAAGATGGGGAAGAAGATTCCCAATCGACAATGAACCATGAACCATGAACAATCAACAAATGACAAATGACAAATGACAAATGACAAATGACGAATGACTATTAATTATGTCACAGAAGAATGAAACAGGAACACTTATTGCTGCGCTGGTCATTACAGTTGTTATATTAGCGGGTGGTTTTTGGTGGTTTACCCGTCAATCGGGGATGAATTTAGGAGGATTGATGGGAGGTGAGAATAATTCTACTCAAAATCCATCCCCACCCACTCAACCGACTAATCCGGGAACGCCAGCCGCGAATCCAAATAGTGCTTTTGCACCGCCTCAAGCTGTCCCTAGTGGCACAATTGTTCGGATAGCAGGTTCGACAAGTATGGTGCAAATTAATCAAGCCTTGAAACAAAGTTTTGAACAGCAGTTTCAAGGTACAACGGTGGAA
Organism: Coleofasciculus sp. E1-EBD-02; assembly: GCF_040218245.1. Taxonomy (NCBI): domain Bacteria; kingdom Bacillati; phylum Cyanobacteriota; class Cyanophyceae; order Coleofasciculales; family Coleofasciculaceae; genus Coleofasciculus; species Coleofasciculus sp. E1-EBD-02. The sequence goes on from NZ_JAVJQN010000037.1 coordinate 71,144, forward strand.
GCCCAAGCTGGGGGTTCAGATCAGGGGATTCGGACACTGTTAACCGGAGGTACAGATATTGCGGCGATTTCTCGTCCTCTGACATCCAAAGAACAGTCCCAAGGCTTAGTGGCTGTACCCGTAACGAAAGATGCGATCGCGATCGTGGTGGGTGGGGAAAATCTCTTTCAACGAGGCTTAACTCAGGCGGAAGTTCAGCAAATTTTTCAGGGACAAATTACCGATTGGTCTCAAGTCGGGGGTGATTCAGCACCGATTCGGGTGATTAATCGCCCCCCAGTTAGCGGAACTCGTCAGGCGTTTCAAGAGTTGGTACTTAATGGGGGGCAATTTGGGACAACACCTAATATTGAGACAATGCAGCAAGATGCAACGACTCCGATTTTGCGACAATTGGGAAGTGATGGAATTAGTTATGCTACGTATGCACAGGTTGCAGATCAACAAACGGTGCGAATTGTACCTGTGGATGGGTTAACTCCAGAAGCGGCGACTTATCCCTATCAACGAGAACTTTATTACGTCTACAAAGAACCTGTAACTCCGCAGGTGCAAGCCTTTCTGGGTTATGTCGGTTCACCCCAAGGACAAAGTGCGATCGCGGCGACTAACCAGTGATACCAAATCCGGGTTAGCCACCCCCTTTATAAGCTAGTCCGCGCAGGCGGACTTTGTTTGTGTAGCTGCGACTTCTAGTCGCCAGGGCAAAAAAGGGGTTTCTTGCCTTATCTTGGTTCTATCCCTTTGATTTGAATACTGCCACTGATTAGAAATTATCTTTGACTGCGCTGACTTTCTCAGATATCTCATTTGGATGGATCAAAGTTATAGGCGTTTCCGATTTCTAGATATTCAGTAATCAACTCCTGTTGGCGATTTATGTCGCTAGTTGAGTGAATTAATCGCTGTAGTTCCAGAAATCGTTCCCATTTTTGTAGTCCTTGTTTTCCGTAGATGCTGCGTACATGAAAATCTTTAATTAACAAATCATTGGGGTCATCTCCAATCGGAGTAACGCCCGGTGTAGCGGTGACAAACCCTTGCTCATCAAAATCTAGGTGGATTCGCTCATAAGGTTCAAACTGAGCGGCGATAATTGGATTATGGGTAGCGACAAAGAACTGTGTGTTTTGGATAATTGAGAGATATTGCTCAATTAGGTCATAAAGCAGATCCGGATATAAACTATTTTCGGGTTCATCAACCAATAGAAAACCTCGTTCTATATGACGTTGGAAGTACAATGTTTTAATATGCCCTAACTTGAATATATAGTTGCGAATCCCACTACTGAGGCTGTTGTAGGGTAAGGCTTGCCCGGAACTTTTAACTTTCACATACGCCTGAAGATTTTCGTTGAGTTGTACAGGAATTTCTGCTTCTTCAATATCGAAGAATAGTCCTGGCTTGTCTAGTATTTGATTCCATAAGTTACCAATTTCTTGGAGAATATCCGGATGATTTTTTTTAAATTCCGCCTCAACCTCTTCAATCGTTTTCTTTTTATTGTCAGGTTTCTTTAAATGAGCTAGGTAATCACTCTCCCGTTTTTTAACCAGATAAATTAATAGTTTCCAAAACTCTCCGGCATTTTCCATAGAGATAAACTGATAAACTGGAAAATTTTGGAATAGCTTTAAAGCTTCGTCAAGTGTTGTTACAGGTAAATCTCCTTTCTGTAAAAGCAATGACCGATCGGCTGGTACATGAATAATTAAATCTTTCTTGTTGGTAAACGAGGGAACGGGCTGGCTGGAAATGTAGTGTTGTCCGCAGAAGTCCGGTGGTACGGTTTTTTGAGTTGGATCAGTGACAAACCGATGCCATTCGTCAGTCTGTTCGACATCAGCATTATAGTAGACTATTGGAGCACCATACCAACCAGAACCGCTATAGGGAGGATGGCAAGCAAAAAAATCTCCAGACGAGGCAGAAAATTTTACAGCAAACAATGGCATATTTTTCAGTGGCTGTGGCTTTTTTTCATGACCATTAAACTTATTTACTGAGTTGATTATTTTCTCCAAAATTGTTGTTTTTCCGGTTCCATTCGTACCAATCAAGCATATTTTATCTAGGGGTTTACCTGTCTTGGGGTTTACCAAATCCAACTGGAAATTATTGAACTGTTGAAAGCCCTTGATGATTATTTTACTTATTTTCATGGACTGGTTCTCAGGTTTAGGTTTGCAGGAATGTATAAAATTTGTCGTCAATCACTACATAAGTGGGTGGACACAATTAAAGTTAACGGTCGAGATTAGGGAACAGGGAACAGGGAACAGGGAACAGTAAGGGTTTGAGTGTGATTTACAAAACTTGATATAGTACCGTTTTCTTTTGTCCGACTACATAATGATCTTATTCAAGCTTGTAGTGACGTGGCATACCTTATTTGATGAATTAACCATTAGCCCCAAAATTGTAGGGGCGCAGGTTGTGCGCGTTCAATGGTAAAATCGATTCCATCATTTTAGCTGTGTCACGCTAGTGGTAAGGGATATCGGCTTTTATGGCGCTAAAGCGCAACTACGAGCGCAACTACGAGCGCAACTACGAACTTTAGGCTAACAATTCATCGACGGCTATGCTAAACCCGGTTAGCACAACCTGGGTACTCACTATGTCACCGGAACGAAATGCTAATGTCTGATTCTGAGTGATCACTAAAATCCAACGAGTCTCCGGAAATACTAACCACACTTCTTCACACCCTGACTCTAAATACTCCGTCGCTTTGGCAAATAAGTCCTCGGCTGTATCTGTCGGTGAGGCAATTTCGGCAATCAGAGGGGGGCTTTGGGGTAATACAGCTACATCACTATATTGATCCAACAATTGGGATGTTAAATAAGATACATCTGGACGACGCCCCTGACGCAATGTGCGACAAGGAAGTTCGACGTAAGGTTCACCGCCTTGTCCCGACTCGCTGATGTAATTTCCCCAGTAACCATCTAACCTCGATTGAATTCGACTATGTTTTATTGTTATTCCCGTTTTTTCAATTAATTGCCCATTTACCCACTCTGTATGATCGGGAGGATTAGCTATAAAGTCGTCTAGAGAAAAATTATCAGTTACATTCGTGGCTATGACCATAGCTATATCCTCAACTCTTTAGTTTTGATACGATAACAAAGCATCGATTAGCTGGATTTTGAACCATCGGAATCAAAATCATAAGATTGCATGGGTAAGCAAATTAAATTATCCCCGTAGGTGCTAATCAATCCCTTCTTACGTAATTTTCCCATTAAGCGAGTTACAGTGACGCGAGTCGCACCAATCGCACTACCAATTTGCCCGTGAGTTAAAGGAAATGGCAAACAGTAACCATCGGGTGTCGGTTCGCCAAATTCTTCAATGATTAGAGTGAGTAATCCGAACAGGCGATCAATAGTTTTGCGTTGTCCTAATGTGCTTAACCATAGGAGTTTACGCTGATGTTGATAGTGGAACGCATTAAAAACCTCACGCCGGAAGTGGGGCCAATTGTCTAGCTCATGCCAATACATCCAGAGAACTGAGGTTTGGTCAATATGAGAGTAGGCGGACAGAGTAAAGGGCGATTGGACGACAATTTCAAACGGTTGACCTGCACTGACAAATCCTAAAAAGGCTTCTTCTAAAATTGGGGGTAATGATCCGTCTGTTGAGTCATGGGAACTCAGTTGAGTGGTACCCATTAGGCGTACTGTGCCTCGCTGCACGAGATACAGCAACCCTGAACGAGTGGGAATTCGCTCATCTTTGCTAAACGTTCGATCGCGGTAGTGTTCCTGCGCCCAATCCAGAATCCGTTGCCAGGTTAAGAATGGTCGGGATGGGTCTGAGGTTGAGGGTTGGAAATTCATAGATCGATTAGGATGGAGATCCCATTTGTCTCTCAGTGTACATGGAGTTTAAAGTAGCTAAAAATACATCTAACTACCGAATTTTTACGGTAAAGTCGTTCAGTAAAGATGTGAGTATAAAATCTCAGTTGCAACGACAGCTTTGGCAGGCAATTGGCAGAATCAACACCTTACCCATAGCGGCTCAGTTTACACCGAATACTGTACCTTTACACCGTATCTCTATTTCTAATTATGTATGCTATCGGTCAGCGATCGCACTTAAGTTATCTTCGGCTTGGCAACAGACTCCCTTAGACATCGCTGATCAGCTTACCGAAGCTTTGCTAACGCTTTCTCAAGAGTCTGCTGACGCGATTGGTATCAATTTTACCGTTGAAGTATTGCCTCCGGGCTGGATTCTTTTGGGACTTGGCGATCGCGCTTTGGCTACTTACTTACAAGAATGCTTTAAAATACCCTATTTTCCATCAGTGTTCCCAAATGACTTAAACGAGAAATTTCACCCAAAAGAAGGAAGAGGAAACCGAGAAAACTCTCAACACAATCAGCCGGATTCTGATCAGCTTTTTCCCATTCAATATGTTCATGCTCGTTGCTGTTCGCTTTTACACTTGGCTGACGAACAGGGATTGATTGAGATCACCGATACAGGAGGGGGGGAAGATGTGGGAGATGGGGAAGATAGGGGAGCTGGGGGAGATGGGGGAGCTGGGGAAGCTGGGGGAGATGGGGGAGATGGGGAAGCTGGGGGAGCTGGGGGAGCTGGGGGAGATGGGGGAGCTGGGGAAGCTGGGGAAGATAAGGAGGAATTGTTTTCAGTCACCACTCACCAATCCCCAATTACGATCATGTCCCCAAATCCAATTCCTTGGCTCCAGGATACAGGAGACTCCGATAGGGAGTCGGTACGCCTACGTACAAACCATCCTGCTGAATGGGATTTGATTGTCCAGCTTTTCGATCTGTTAGATGTGATGAGTGCTTCCGATTGTCAGCGTTGGGTTAAACAAGGATTGGCTGTCAGTGAGGCTTATGAGCAATTTTACAAATCCTGCCGAATTTGGGGAGAGGTGAAGATTCATGATTTGCCCTTGGCTCAGGCGAGATTGGGGTTAATCGGGGTTACGCAGGTGGTGTTGCGATCGCTCCTGGAAAAATTGGGTGTATCTGCTCCTAGAGCGTTGTAGGTGCTGGGGGAGCTGGGGAATCTGGGGGAGCCAATGTAGAGACGTGCCATGGCACGTCTGGGAGCTGGGGGAGATGAAGAATTGGGTATAGGTGAAAGGAAAGGTTTTTTTATTCTAGGAGCATAGAAAAACAACTTTTCTTACGAGGCGTGACATTTTCTACTTATTCCGGTATGATTCTGAATGTGTGAGGAGCGAACCAGCGAGGGAACCGAGACGAAACACGGACAGTCGTCGGTTCCCTTTCTGATCGAGCTAAATTTTATAGAATGAGCGCTTCAAGGGCTGTGGCTACGCCATCTTGTTCAACAGAGGGCGCCACCCACTGCGCGATCGCCTGAACTTCTAGAGGCGCATTGCCCATGGCGACGCCAAACCCGGCATAGTCTAACATTTCGATATCGTTAAAGTTATCGCCAATTGCCATAATATTTTTGGCAGATAGTCCCAGCACGTCTTCGGCTAGGTAGCGCACGGCTTCTCCTTTGTTGACGAGGGGATTGGTTGCTTCAAAGAAGGTGGCGACTGATTTAGTCAGGTAAAGTTCAGCAGGGGTGTACTTCTGACGCAATCGGCTGAATAATTGGTCGATAACCGTTGTATCCTGACAGAGGGCTAATACCTTGGTGGGTTCGTTGGTGAGTACCTGACGCAAGTCACCTACTGATAGGGGTTGAATATCCGCCCGTTGAGCATAGCGCTGGGTTTCGGGGGTCATTTCCCGGACATACAATTGATCATTGATATAGAAATGAACCGAAAGCTGCGATCGCAGCATGTCACTCTCAAAATAATCCAATAATTGTTCAGCCCTAGCACGGGAGACGGATAAATGGCGGTGAATTGTCTCTGTGCCGGGATCTTGAATCCAGGCGCCTTGATACGCCAGAATCGGTAGGGTAGAACCGATATCCCGATGGAAGCGTAAGGCAGAACAGTACATGCGCCCGGTTGCGATCGCCACTTGAATTCCCTTTGCTTGTACCCGACGAATGGCTTGCTTTACAGGTTCTGTAATCGTGTTGGATTCACCCGCGATCGTGCCATCAATATCCAGAACCAGTAATTTAATGTCCAGGCTATATCGCTCTTGAGGCTTTAAGGATTGGGACATTTGTTTTATAGTGTTTATTTATACCGGGCGATACCGGGGAAAACTCGGTAACTCAATTGATGACAATGACTTAATTTTTTTCGGGCGTCGTAGGGGATAAACCACAGGTGAGGGCCAATTGGGTTGGGGGAGAGTCACCTCATTCTCTTCATTCCATTCATCTTCCGATTGTTCAGTCTCTGATGTCTCTGCTGAGGAGAATCCGGATTCATCAACCGTTTCGGCGTCAGTTCCAGCTTCGAGCATCCACGGGTTTGGCTCCTGAGTTAAATCGTATGCCACTTCTGATAATCCTGAAGCTTGCGCCAGGGAGTTCATTTCCGCCAGAAGTTGTCGCTCGGCTTCTAACTCCGCCGCCGTACTGCCTGAAATCGGAGTAACAGTTGAGTCGGTTGGCGTTGTTGATGGGTAAGACTCCGAGGGTTCAGTAACGTCCTCGATATCAGTAGACGTCGCCAATAATGAATCAAGCTGGAGGGGACGATTCCAGAGAGGTTCGGTATCCATTGAGGATTCGTCGGCGAGGAAATCCTGTTGAGCGGACCAAGGTTGGATGGGTTGGGCTTTGGGAACAACACCGCCTGCATCTCGTTTTGGGCGGCTAGGTTGGGCTTCACTTATCTGACGATTCGGCATTTCCAGACATTTTTCCAGGGCGACTTTGAATTGTAAGGTTTGCTGTTGTTGTCGGTGTAAGCGGGTTTTCAGTTCTCGACAGGTATTGGCAGATTGCACTAATTGATGGGATTGTTCGTTATTCCGTTGCTGGGTGAGGGCGCATTCCCGTTCTAGTTGGGCGACTCGTTCTTGAGAGCTTTGTAATTGCTCGGATAAGGTTTCAATCAGAATTTGCTGACGAGTGGCGGCTTGATGGGAGGATTCTAGAGTATGGAAGAGACGAGTTAATTGCTCTTGCAGCGTGTTAAGTTCCTCGCCTTGGCGGACAATCAGACTATCCTGCTCTTGCGATCGCACCATCTCGGCGTTTAAGGCATCCTGTTTTTCACTCAGGGCGTTCTGTAGTTGGGCAATTTGTTCCAGCAAGCGGCGATTGCGCTGGCGCATTTTTTGGGCAAGGGCAAACCAATCGGCGTCTTTGTTGCGAGATTCTGCCAGGGTGGGGAGTGATTCAGGATAGCTTGTTTCTGCCTCAACATTGAGTGTGGAGTCTGACTCGACGGTTTGGTCGATTTCCACATCCGGCTGGGGTTCATCCTCATTCATGTCAGCTATCTGAAACAGGTTGATCAGCGTCTGAGATGCAGGATTCTCTTGCTCATCGGGGTTGGGTTCAGCACTCTCATCTGTCCATTCACTGGACTCCGGGAGAGGCTCTTTATTGGGGGTGTCAGAATCACTCATAGCTCTTCATCCAGAGGGTCACAAATCAACCTAATTATGAATTAGGGGTTATAAATTTTAAGTTGTTATTGATATAAACCAGTATCTTGTGTTTTAAGTCTAGGTATAGATCGGAGTCAGGGTGAGTTAATATTCCCTTGTTTGTGACTCCTTTCCAAAGTAAGGCATAAAACTCGCCAGATTACAAATTGTGCTGGGAGAATTTAAGAACCGCCGAAGACGAGTGATAAGAGCATCGGCATAAATTCCCTCCGCTCCTCCGCTCCTCCGCCTTCTTCATCACTCCTTGACGAGGATATCGACCAACAAAGCTTGATGCATCAACGCCCGATCCATTAAGGATTGGATTTGATCGCGGCTGTTGGGATTACCATTGGCATAGTAATCGATCCAGGTATGCGCGATCGCGTTTGGGTCATCGGGTATATCGGTTAACGTCCATCCCGGCAAGTCGAGTTCTGCCATGAGGGAATCAACCTTCGGATCATAGCTTAGGGCAAAACAGCGACAGTCGTGGGCTGCTGCCATAATCAGACTGTGGTAGCGCATCCCAATTGCCATTTCTACTCCCCGAAACAATCCTTTTAATTGTTGGGGTTCATCGAGCTGAAAAATCTGATGGGTATCCGGAAGCTGGGAGGCAATGGATTGGGCGATGCTCAGATCTTGAGATGCCTGAAATGGCACAAGTAGTATACAGGTTTTGGTGGCTCTTTGAAAGGCGATCAGAGCCTGGGTAAGGTTGGCGAGACGCTCTTGGGTAAGATGGGGGTGCGATCGCAAGGTGACGGCGACTCTCGGTGCCGGCAAATCCCATAAGCCGGGGACTGGGATTGAGTCTAATGCCCAAACTGGATCAGGGGCAACCTGAAACGGAACTTGCCAATCAGCTAGGAGGGCGGCTGAGGCGCGATCGCGGACACTGACGCCTGTACACCCCTGAAAACATTGTCGTGCCATCCAGCGCGTTAGAGGACGCTGCAAGGGACCAATTCCCTGCGCCCAGGCAATGGTTTTTAAGCCCTGCTGTTGAGCTAATCCCATTAAACCACTGTAGTACACTGGACTCATGGCACTGGTGGCATCTTGGATTAAACTGCCACCTCCCCAGATAAAACTATCGGCTTGGTTAAAGGCTTGCAAGACGCGGAACGCCGAGGTGCGATCGCAGGTTTCTACCCCATAGCGTTTACGTGTTTGGTTCGGATTACCTGAAAGCACCAGTGGTGTTATCGATTTAGGCAGCATTTGTAGCAACGACGCCAGTAACGCCTCATCACCCCCATTGCCTTTGCCATAATATCCGCATACTATTGCCCGTTTCTGCCCCATGCCCTGATTTGTGATCGGTGTTTGGTATCAGTTTAGGACAATCCGCGATCGCTGTGTCAAAGGCAGATCGCAGACGGTTCTCAGAAAAATCCTTGTCCTGTGAGCATCTTGCTCACTACCTATACTCAATTTAAATGCATGACAGCGTATAGAGTGATCCATGAATCCTAACTTAATCCTGCCCGTTGGTACACAAATTGTCAGTCGTGTCGAGGTAAAAAATTCTGCCAATGAACCCTTATGTGTAAGCGGTGCTGTTGGTGTTATCGTCAAATCGCCAACTGATAATTCCCATGCGTATCGTATCCGTTTACCGAACAACGTTGAAATCACCCTAAATCGACAGGAATTTAGTATCCGTAAACATTTTCAAAGCGAAGGATTACAGCAAGCCGCCGATAGCCTGAGTGATTACAATTTATATGAGTATGTCATCTATCGTTGTATTGTCGGGTCTAGGGCGTTTGGGTTAGATCAGGAAACCTCAGATATTGACCGTCGCGGGATTTACTTACCCCCGGCTGAGATTCACTGGTCACTTTACGGCATTCCCGAACAATTAGAAAATCAGGAAAACCAGGAATGTTATTGGGAACTCCAAAAGTTTTTAATCTTAGCGCTTAAAGCCAATCCCAATGTTTTAGAATGCTTGTATACACCCTTAATCGAGACAGCCACCCCCATCGCCAAAGATCTGCTAGATCAGCGAGAAATGTTTCTCTCGAAATTAGTCTATCAAACCTACAACGGTTATGTCATGTCCCAATTCAAAAAAATGGAGCAAGATCTCCGCACCAAAGGAAAAATTCGCTTAAAACACGCCATGCATCTGATCCGGTTGTTATTATCAGGGATTACCATCCTCAAAGACGGCTTTGTTCCGGTTAAAGTTGAGGACTATCGACAACAATTGCTAGCGATTCGCCAGGGAGACATGGCATGGGAGGAAGTAAACGCTTGGCGGTTAGCGTTGCATCATCAGTTTGATCAAGCATTGAGAAAAACATCATTACCCGAACGTCCGGATTATGAAAAAGCCAACACCTTCTTAATAAAAGCACGGCGGAGCCGCTCGTAGTTGCGCTTGTAGAGACGTAGCATGCTACGTCTCTACACCACTAACCTATTTAGAAAAACAAATTGCAAATAAACCTCATGTGTGATACATTTGTTGCCTTACCCAACTCAACAGTCAACGGCGATATCATTTTCGGCAAAAATAGCGATCGCCCCCAGGGTGAAATTCAAGATGTTGTCGTCATTCCCGCCAAAAACTACAACTCAAACACGACAGTTGAATGCACTTATATTTCAATTCCCCAAGTCAACAAAACCCTAGCCGTAATCCTCTCCAAACCCCGATGGATGTGGGGTGCAGAAATGGGAGCAAATGAATGTGGCGTTGTAATTGGCAATGAAGCCGTTTGGACAGTTGAACCCTATAAAACCAAAGGTTTGCTGGGCATGGATTTAGTCCGCTTAGGCTTAGAACGCGGCAAAACAGCGTTAGATGCGCTTTATGTAATTACCTCACTGCTAAAAGAATATGGACAAGGAGGAAATTGTGCCGAAAACTTTGCTATGAATTATCATAACTCATTTATTTTAGCAGACTACCAAGACGCCTGGGTATTAGAAACCGCCGGCGAGTATTGGGTAGCTGAACGAGTACAACAAGGAACCCGCTCAATTTCTAATAATCTCAGTATTCGGAATTCAGGTAATTTGCGCCATCCAGAGATAATTAACTATGCGGTGAATCGGGGATGGTGTACTGGAGACGATGATTTTGATTTCGCCAGCATTTTTTCGGAAGGAGGATATTCAGAATCCCTATCCATTGATTCCAGAGAAGGGCGAGTCAGACATTTATGTCAAGTTAATCAAGGCAAATTTTCGATTCAGACAGCACAATCAATTTTACGAGAACACAAGGGGAATATTTGTATGCACGGTGCGTTTGAAAGTGCCGGAAGTCAAGTTTCGTCTCTGTCGCCAGATGGCTGTAAACACTGGTTTATTGAACAGCCATTTCCCTGTCAGCAAACTTATCAACAAAAGCGTTTTTTAGTCGATTCAGTGTCGGTATAGTAAGATTTTACAGAATAACCAGACAAATAATGCTAAATTGCCGTACAGCTTATACTCAACACGATAAGGAGTAAAAAAAATTGATGATAGGATTATTCTCGATAAGCTGTTGCTTGTTGTCTTCTTGGAAATTCGGTTTTTTGTCAAAATTATATCCCTCCAACCCTATGTCACAAAATCCCAAGTTCGAGCTAATCTTAAGTAAATTTAAATCCCTATCCGGAACTTCATTTATGATGGCTCCGCTTCAAAGTGAACCTCAAAAACAAAGTGGATTTTCTAAAATAGGGTATCAAAGCAATACGCATAATTACATTTTTTTTAACAAAGAAACAGTTACATTTACTAAGCTATTACCCACCAACGACTACTTAATTAAGCAAACAACTCAATTGACTGAAACGGGTGTAGTTGAGAACGCACCGTATGGAGTAAAACCGGAACTCAGATGTGACGAAAAGTCTCAGACAATTAGATGGTTGTTGTATTTAGTTGTCAACCAATATACTAACAGTGATAAACAACTCTCCCCTAAGGATATTACCAATCTGGCGATGTCTGATGTGAGTGGTAAAAATTATACAGAATTGATTCCAGGAATTCAGATCATTCTCGGTCTTACCCTGAAAAACGCACAGCAACTTATTGTCATCTACCGAAAAGACAACCAAAATCAAGTTAGCATAATTGACCTGTTGAAGCGAGAGGTAACATTGACTCAGGATATATTAATTTGAATGAAAGCTTCAATAGTAATAAAGATTAGGTATGAGAAACTATTTACTTGACGCTCTTATCGAACAGCCGTATCCGCTATTATTTGTCACCATTAGCGGGGCGCATTTATACGGCTTTCCCTCACCCGATTCGGATTACGATTTGCGCGGCAGTCACATTTTACCAATACAAGACGTCGTTGGACTAGAAACTGGACGTGAGACAATTGAAGTTGCCGAAATTCGAGATAAATTAGAACTAGATTTAGTCACTCACGATATCAAAAAGTTCTTTTCTCTGCTTCTAAAAAAGAATGGATATGTCTTAGAGCAATTGTACTCTCCCCTAATTGTTCATACCACTCCAGAACATCAAGAATTAAAAGCGATCGCGAAAGGGTGCATCACCCGTCACCACAGCCATCACTACTTGGGTTTTGCCCGAACTCAATGGCGACTGTTTGGCAAAGAATGTCCGCGTCGTATTAAGCCTTTGCTTTATGTCTATCGGGTTTTACTCACGGGTATTCATTTAATGAAAACGGGTGAAGTGGAAGCCAATTTGCTCAAATTGAATGAAGAATTGGGATTATCCTATATTTCCGATTTAATTACCCAGAAATTAACCAGTGCGGAAAAATCTCCGATAGAAGAGGGAGATTTAGGATTTTATCGGGGAGAATACGAACGGCTGTATGAGGAATTAGAACAAGCAAGTCAGTCGAGTGAACTACCCGCCACACCATCAGCAAAAGAGGCGTTGAATGACATGCTGATTCGGTTACGCTTAAATTATCTTTGACATCCACTAATACCACTGAGGTTGAGAGATGATGTCTTGGGAAAGGGCAGGTTTTGTTGACTAGTTATCGGTGATATCCTAATTAAATGGCTAAACCTGCCCCTACACTATTACTTATTTTAGGAAAAGCAGGTTTGATTGAGCAGTTATTGGTGATACTCTAATTGAATGATTAATATAACTTCTTTATAAGATAGGAAATGAACGGTGTTCAAGGAAAAATTAAGCCAAATCATTGCATCTATCATCCAGATTTGGCGATCGCAAGCAAATAAGCCTCTATTCTGGAAGCTGGCTATTATCCCGATTTTAGGGGTAATCCTCACAGTTGCGGGGCTTTGGGTGTTTCTAGAAATTGCAGATGAGGTATTAGAAGATCAAACCCAGGCAATTGACAAAACGCTCATGTTGCTGGTAGAACGACTCCATTCGCCGCTGCTAGATTGGGTGATGCGGGGGGCTTCGATTATTGGCGGAACCGTGGTTGTTACTCTAATTTGTCTAATTTTAGGGGCAATATTTTGGGCGCGACAACAGCGCGTTTATTTTACCGCTTTAGCGATTACTGCTATTGGCGGAACCGGATTAAACCTGTTAATTAAACAGTTATTTGACCGTCAACGCCCTCAACTCTGGGAAATGACTAGGAGTGAACCCAATACCTCCAGTTTCCCTAGTGGTCATGCCATGTTATCACTGGTTATCTACGGTTTTATTGCCTATTTGCTAGCCCGCCACTTTCGCCGTTGGCGGTGGTGGATTGTTAGTCTACTTATTGCCTTGATTGCTTTAATTGGCTTCAGTCGGCTTTATCTGGGTATTCATTGGCCCACAGATATTGTCGCTGGACAAGCGGCAGGATTAACCTGGCTGATGGCTTGTTTGTTAAACCTTGAGGTTTACCGATACTATCACCAACACCGTAAAAAATCACCGCCGTCACTCTCATCCTAATTTAAAGACAATGGTACGCTCAATAATTTTATATCACCGAAATCCTTGATATACCTTAGCCAGTAGAGTGGGCATTGCCCACCAGCCAAAATTTCAGTACCCTTCAATTTAAGGGTTATGGAGTTGTCGCCGCAATAAAGCAAAACCACTATGGAAGCGGTTATCTTAATCGGAATTCAGGCGTCAGGGAAATCATCATTTTGCCGCGATCGCTTTTATAATAGTCATATCCGGATTAACTTGGATATGCTCAAAACTCGGCATCGGGAAGCGATTCTGGTTCAAGCTTGTCTCAATGCTCAACAGCGGTTTGTTGTGGATAACACGAATCCGACTCCGGCAGATAGGGCGCGTTATATCCTACCTGCGAAGGACAAGAGATTTCGGGTGGTGGGGTATTATTTTCAATCGGTTGTAGAGGATTGTAAGCGACGGAATGCTCAACGCCAAGGCAAACAGGTGATTCCTGTACCAGGAATTTTAGCAACGCATAAAAAGCTGATTTTACCGCGCTGGGATGAAGGGTTTGATGCGCTTTATTATGTGAAAATGGGGGCAAATTATTCGTTTATCGTCAAAGAGTGGAATCAATACAGCAAGGGATAGCAATAGTCAACTTGTGTTACAGCAGATTTGGACGTTCGGTCAAAATTATTATATGCCGTGAAAAGTCAGATATATTAACCCAACTTAACCATACTACTAAATTACAGTTCCTCGCTTGGTGGGCAAGAGCAACGAACTATAACATCAGCATTTCAATGTTTATAGTCTTGCCCACCCTACAATCCAACTAAATGGATAACCGATTACATCTCGCGTACTAGCGGTTTACCATCTTTCACTTCACCGACTAGCACCACATTAGCCACACCGACAAATAAACCATTCTCTAAAACACCAGGAATATTATTAATCGTCTTTTCTAATTCACCTGGGTTATCCATAGAATCAAAGGTAACATCAATCACCATATTGCCCTGATCGGTTACCACGGGTCCCGCTTTCTTGACCCCCATCCGTAATTCCGGTTTGCCCCCCAATTTCTCGATCGCCCGCATCACCGGGGCATACGCCATAGGAATCACTTCTACTGGCAGTTTAAACGTGGAACCCAGCCGCTCAACTAGCTTACCACTATCAACTACCACAATAAATTGATTGGCGAGAGAATCTACCACTTTCTCACGAGTATGGGCGGCACCACCACCTTTAATCAAATTCTTTTGCGGATCAACTTCATCTGCACCATCAATGGCAACATCAATATGATCCACCGCATCTAAGCTAGTTAAGGGAATACCATGCTCTTTAGCTAACACTTCTGCCTGAAATGAGGTGGGAATTCCCTTGATATCTTTCAGATCACCTTTTTTGATGCGATCGCCGATATACTGAATCGCATACGCCGTGGTTGAGCCTGTACCTAAGCCAACAATTGTCCCGGATTGCACCCGTTCAGCCGCTGCTTTACCGACTTCTTGCTTCATCACCTTAACGGGGTCAGTTTCTGCACTCATACTAAAATGTCCTTCTTGGTTATGAATTACTGGGGATGGGGCTTATGTCATCGTTGGGTTAACGATGCCCAGATTTCAGAATGTCACCCCAGAAGTAAGGGTATCATTGTCGGTCGGTCTTTAGCGATCATCATTGCCTGAAAGTTGGCAACAAAGACGGACACGGCAAATTGGCAGCAGAAAACACTGCGTTTACCGTGTCCTACGGTTAGCGCGGGTTGTCTAACTTTGTCGCTAGACGAGTTCAGTGGGTTTGGCTTTTGATTTAGAGCAACTCTAGGAATTATTCGGTTGCGCCGATAAAAGTTCCTTGAGTTTTGCCAAATCATCCGCCCACCGGGGGTCAGGTTGAACTGAACCCGAATCGGGTGTTGGAGTATTCCGTTTGGATTTTTTACCCCCTCCCCGACGTCCAGAGGCACTACCACCACCCCCAGATGGGCGAGATTCCTCCTCATTGGAACTTTTTGACTTGGGCTGGGCTTTTTCGATTTTCAAGGCGCTGTCTTTAAAGACGTGACCGTTGAATTTCTCAATAATTTGCTCAGCCAACTCATCATTGGGAACGGTGACAAAACCAAATCCGCGACATTTCCCCGTTTTGCGATCTTTAATCACTTTGGTGGAAACCGATGGACTGGCTTCGGCAAAAATGGCTTGCAGTTCATCGCGATCAACGGGTTCTTTTGGCAGGTTGCCAACGTAAAGACGAACGGACATGAAGGATACCTCCAGATGTGATTGAAATTTAAATCCATGAGCATACACCAGCAATTGGATTGAAACAGGATAGAGAAAAGGAATGAACGATTTCTACGTCCAGATAATTTTCCACTGATCCTGACCAACCTCAACAGCACAGACTGATGTAGTAAAATCAAACTCTTTTGACCATTTACACGGTTTAGCTACGACCCCTTTGTGAACTCCGGGTCGTCATATCAGGTTTGAAGCTAATGCTTTGGCTCGTAACTCTAATTATTACAGAATATTTACACTATTGTTAACCTAACACGAGTTGCCGCAGGCAAGCTAGTATATCAGAAAGATTGGGGTCTTTTACCAGATGTGAGTGATTTAGCCGCTTGTCAATGCGGTGAAGCTGGGAAAGCTGGGGAAGCTGGGGAAGCTGGGGAAGCTGGGGAAGCTGGGGAAGCTGGGGAAGCTGGGGAAGCTGGGGAAGCTGGGGAAGCTGGGGGAGCTGGGGAAGCTGGGGAAGCTGGGGAAGCTGGGAGAGAAGAAATTACAGCACTTTTCAGGTTTATGGAATACAAAATTATAGCTACTTGCCTCTCTGCTCAATTAGGGTCTGTAGTATACTAATTTGAAAACCGCTGTAAATGAGGACTTGAGGATTTATCCGAGCAGTATGGGGACTCGTAAGTACAAACAGTGGCGGATGCTATGGGATAGGGGTGTGGTAAAGGATTCAACCGATGCGATCGCGCCGCCTAATGGTTCAACCTTCCCCTTCAACTCATCGGTTTGATCGTCACTCCAATGTCCTCGATACAAAATCCCTAACCCTCCCGGCTTCAGGAAGGGTAACGCATAGTCCGCACAAGCCGATGCCGAACCCACAGCCCGAACCAGGGCGATGTCATAGTGTTGGTGATGCTGACGGTGTTGTCCAACTTTTTCCGCCCGACCCAGTACAGTTGTAGCATTAGGGATGGCTAACTGGGGAATCAGGGAATCGAGAAAGGTAATTTTCTTGCGTGTCGAATCGAGTAATGTTACCGAACTTGAGGGAAGTGCGATCGCGACAGGCAATCCCGGAAATCCTGCACCCGTACCAATATCAATAATATTGAGCGGTTTCTCATCCTCTGACAACAACGAAGCCACACCTCGCAGTGAATCCCATAAATGCTTCTCCCAAAAATCATCCGGTTGGGTGATGCGGGTTAAATTCAACTGGCGATTCCCTGCCAAAATTTCAGCATACAGGCGCTGAAACTGCCGTTGCTGACTCTCGGTAGGTTGCCAATTTAAGGTTTCTTGCCAAACCTCAACCATTTTCGGGAGCAATTGTTGATCGTTCATTAGTATCATGTCCACGAAGGACGAATGACAAAGGACGAATGACTAATGACTAATGACTAATGACTCGTAACCGCCGCCTTTTGTCCCAGACTCGTCGGGTCAACCGAGTTCAGTTCACCCTGTTGGATTGTCCAACAGGAGTCAGCAATTTGCAACAACTCCCCTGCATCGTGAGTCACCACCAGTAATGTCCAATGGGACTTAAGTTTTAGGAGCAAACTGGCTAACTGGCGGCGCATTGACCAATCCAGTCCCGCCGTTGGTTCGTCTAACATCAATACTGTCGGTTGGCGAATTAACTGAACCGCTAAGGCTAAACGGCGTTGTTGACCACCACTGAGCGCATGAGGAGACGTATACAGAGAAATATCACCCAGTCCAACTTCGCTTAAGGCTTCCTGAACCCGTTCTGAACCCAATTCTGGGTGTCCCATTCGCAATTCCTCCAGCACCGTACTCCCACAAAAATGGCGTTCGGGAAACTGAAACACCAATCCGGCGAGTTGTTGCAAGTGATCAGGAGTTAATCCTTGTTCACCCCAGAATATATCCCCCGATGTGGCTTGAGCTAAACCTGCCAGAATTTCCAATAAGGTAGTTTTACCCGACCCACTCCGACCGATAATCAGTCCGAGTTGTTGCGGTGCCAGGGTTAGAGTCAGACCTTTTAAGATAGCGGTGGGAGTAGCGGGCGGGTGATAGGTGATATTTTTGAGATAAAGCATCCAAATCCGTTGAGCAAAAAGATGGTCGGATCTTCTTCATTGTGGCATCGATTGTCTGAGGATTGCGGACGGAACCTCCAATTCCCGCCAACGTCGAACGTTAACAGACATTAGTGGTAGTGAAGACGATGAATTATTGGTTGGCAACCCCGCGACGAACTGTAAACGCCTTAGCTGGTGCAGCCATTATGGTTGTCAGTTGCTGGGTGACTCCGAGTTTAGCAGGTGATCCCTTTCGTCCCAGTAATCCCCGCAATATTGGCGATAATACGGAAGCGGCATTTGAATCGATTTTCAAACAGGGTGATTATCAAGCCGCCAAGGACTACCTCCAGCAAGCTGAAGCGAGTGAGGGAACTGATCCGCTAATCTATGCCATGCTAGCCGCGATCGCGTACACTGAGCGAGAGTTAGAAACCCTAAATAATTACGCCACAAAAACCCGAACCACGGCTGAACAATTGATCACATCTGATCCACTACGGGGCAATCTTTACACCGCCGTCGGTCACTTTTTAGAAGGAACCTATAACTTTGAGAAAGAAGGTCCAGTTAGAGCGCTGAGTAAACTCCAGAAAGTCTTTCAATATTTAGACGCCGCCAAAGATATTGATAGCACTGATCCAGAGTTAAACTTACTCACGGGTCACATGGATTTGATGTTAGCCGTTAATGTTCCCTTTGCTGACCCGGCTGATGCCATTAACAAGTTAGAAACTCATGGTTATCCCAAGTATCTGGCGTATCGGGGGATAGCTGTAGCTTACCGAGATTTGAAAAAATATAATCAGGCAATGGATTATGTCGAACGCGCTTTGGCAATGACGCCAGATAATCCCGAAGTCTTATACCTGAAAGCCCAAATTTTAGTGCATCAAGATCAACCTGAAGCAGCCCTAGATTACTTTAAAAAAGCGTTAGAAAAACGGAAACAACTTCCCAATTATTCGACAGGTCAAATTGTCTACGAACAGTGTAAAGCGCAAGAAGAGGTTGATAATATCGATCGGGATTGTCGAGCGGAACGAAATCGCGCCAGAGTTGGTAATTACTGAGGAGAAGCTGGGGGAGCTGGCTTGTAGTAAGCACTTTAGTGCTATAACGCCTAGCTGGAGTTGGCTCAGGTTCCCTCACTACGAACCCAATCTATTCCACAATTTTAGCTGTGTCAGTCCACTACTTACTTGCCTGACGCTGTGATTTGATGGCTTTAGCTGTCATCCAATCAACCCATGCTGGTGCAATTAATTTTAACCATAACCCTAAACGCCCTTTGGGAGTCATAACTAATTCTCGCCGACGCTGTACCATCGCCTGAAGAATCTGGTTCACGCAGTCTTCTACAGACATGGCTTGGTGCGATTCATCCTGCAAACTGGCTTGTATTGGTGTACCGTCTCCACCTAAGACGCGATCGCGAATTGTTGTCGCCACAAATCCCGGTGAAACCACCAACACATCTACCCCCGTCTCCTGTAATTCAATCCGTAGGGTATCAAAAAAGCCTTGCATGGCGTGTTTACTGGCGACATAACCACTACGAGTGGGAACCCCATGTTTACCACAGAGGGAGGAAATGGCGACTAATAACCCTTTAGAAGCTTTCAAATAGGGTAAGGCATAGTGAGTACAATACACTGCACCCAAATAGTTCACCCGCATAATCTGCTCAAATAACGACAAATCCGTTACTGTGTCAAAGGTTGCATACATAGAGATTCCCGCATTATTCACCAATCCGGCGATCGCACCAAATCGACTCACTCCCTGTTCGATCAACTGTTGACAGGCTTCTGGGTTCGTGACATCTGTTGGAACCGCGATCGCTTGACCCCCAGCTTTTAAGCAATCGTCAGCCGTTTTCATCAGCGCCGCCTGATTTCGTGCAGCTAGGACTAAAATGCTCCCTTGTTTGGCGAGTTTAATCGCTAACGCTTGTCCAATTCCAGCCGAGGCTCCGGTAATAATAAAGGTTTTATTGGTTAATGTCATTAACTCCAAATGCTAAAGTTACTGAAAAACTCTACTTTTAAGTCAGCGACGGCTCAAAACCCCAGAGCGATCGCCTGGAGAGTCCTCAAAGATAGCTCCGCGTCGTTTCAAGTCAAGTTTCATTTCTTCAGTAAGCCCTAGATTTTTTTCAAACTGAGCCTTATTTACCTTGGCACGCCTCAGGTTGGCTCCACTCAGATCAGCACCACTCAGGTTAGCACGCCTCAGGTTGGCACGCCTCAGGTTAGCACGCCTCAGGTTGGCACTACTCAGGTCAGCACTACTCAGGTTGGCATTACTTAGGTTGACGCTACTCAGGTCGGCATTACTTAGGTTGACGCTACTCAGGTCGGCACTACTCAGGTCGGCACGCCTCAGGTCGGCTCCACTCAGGTTTGTATCACTTAGGTTGACACTACTCAGGTCGGCACTACTCAGGTCGGCACTACTCAGGTTGGCACGCCTCAGGTTGGCACGCCTCAGTTTGGCTCCACTCAGGTTTGCATCTCTCAGGTTTGCATCTCTCAGGTTTGCATCTCTCAGGTTTGCATCTCTCAGGTTGGCTCCACTCAAGTCGGCTCCCCTCAAGTCGGCTCCACTCAAGTCAGCTCCCCTCAAGTCGGCTCCCCTCAAGTCGGCTCCCCTCAAGTCGGCTCCACTCAAGTCGGCTCCACTCAAGTCGGCTCCCCTCAAGTCGGCATCGCTTAAGTCGGCATCGCTTAAGTCGGCATCACTCAGGTTTCGATTCTTAACCTCTCGCCTGACAATATCTTCAACTAAACGCCACTTATCGTTTTCGTCATCCTCTGAGCTTTCACTCAAAACTTGAATATCCTCAACCGGAAAACCGTTTAATTCCTTGATTTCTCCTAATTGAAAATTTAATAAAAGTTTTTCGATATCCTCTTGAGAACCTTCGACGACTAATTTAATACTGCCTGCTTGAATATCAATTATTTTAATAGTATGTCCCGAATAGGTCTTGAGAGCTAATTCTAGAAGTTTAAGATTAGGGGCTGAATTGATATCCCCTTCTAAGGTAATAACCACCTTAGTTTCTTGACTGTCCTTGTCTAGAACGGTTACTTGACGCCTAAGCCTTTGCATCGGTTCATCCCCCTTAATCCCCTCATTCGACTCCGAACGGCTGCAATCAGACGTCTTTAGACGAGCAGATGTTTCATCTCCTGAAATCTCCGCAGTTTCTTCCCAATCCAAGGTCAATTCTTTACAGATTTTCTTAAAGGTATCAACCTGAATAGGTTGACGATTAAAAAATTTTGTAACTGAACTTCGTGATAAAAACCGAGATTTGGCAAAATTTGTTTTTGTTTCAAAGCCTAGACGGATCAAGGCTTTCTCTGCCTTCTCTACCCCTTGGGGAGATGCGCGAATAGTTATCTTCCTCTTTTTGGAGCGGCTATTATCTGTCATAGTCTGGGGAAACTCAAGAAGCGATCGCTTACTCCATCACAACTGGGGCATAGGACAATCATAGAGAAATCACAAGTGATTGGCAATTCAATCATTGTGTAGTCTGGGTTTCAGGGATTTAGAGCCATATTAGAACTATGAAGTTTAGGCACAACGAAACCGATGAATGACAACCTAACCCCCAACTCTGACTCCACCCTCGAATTGATTATTGCCCAAGAACGATTACGCCAAGCCCGTCAGAGTTTTAACCTGGCTCTTATGACAAGCACAACCTGTATTCTAATCAGTTTTGCGGGAGTTGGTCTTGTCTTTCTGGGCAAAGCAAATGAGGGGACTATCACCGCGACTGGGGGTCTGGCATCGACTGGCTATTGTCTCAAGCTCTCAAAAGATGCCAATGATAGACTCGATCAGCTCAATGGGCGGGTAAGATAGCTAAAAAGGAGACAGGGGGTAGGGTTTCGGGTGTTGGGTGTGGGGAAACAGAAGGTGGTTGACTCTTCAAGCTACCTGTAGGGGCACTATCTGTAGGGACACAACATATCGTGTCCCTACTGGACTGACACAGCTAAAATTGTGGAATAGATTTGACGTTTAAACTGGGCGCAAGCCTTGCGCCCCTACAATTCTAATCTACCATTTTAGGTGTGCCACGACACTACGTTCAGATTTCCCCTTTTGGGGAAACATCAAACAGAAGTTCAAATTCTGCGTTGGGAATGAAGCGGTTGAGAACTCTCAAATAATCTTGGGCATCTTGGCGGTTGTAGAATCTAGCGATTGTGTAGCGTTGAGCGTTGGGGAGAAGGCGGACAATTGCCCAAGGACGGGTCAAGTCTACAGATGAGGGAATAGGTTGATTTGTCAGTTCTCTACCTCGGATAATATTGAGGATGCTTTGGATGAGACGCCAAAGGATGCTACGTGCTGGGGTGGTGTCGTTGGGGAGTAAATCCCAGTCGCCCACAGGTGCAGGTAGCCAAGTCAGGAGGTGGGAGTAGCCGTCTTTGTGGATTTTCCAGGATAAGCGGCGGGGTTGCTTCAGACATTGATAATTGTGCTGTCGCAGCAAGGCACACAATTTCTCACCTTCGACTTGAAGGCGTAGCCAGTCAGAATGTTTCATGGAGTTTCCTCGTTCTGTTAATTGATATATGAACCCTAGTGACTGCACTCAGAACACGCAGTTGCTTCTTGGTCAAGACAGCAATATCTTGCGTGACTCGTAAAGTGTCTGTTACTTTTGATTGGCTTATAGGTAATCTATTAATGGACAAGACAGTGATTGCCTAGAAGCGTGAGTCGCGTACTAGGCGTACAGCACTTTTTGTTGCAGTCAAACCATTCTCTGGAGTAGAGACGCGCCACGGCGCGTCTCTACATTGGGGGAATGATGGCTTTTTAGGTCACGTACCTTTTTTGGTGCTTATCTCCCTAAAGCGGTTTAGGGTTGATAGCGATTATCCTAAACCAATTTAGGAAAAATCTCAAGCTATTTAGCTAAATTAATTCAGTAAACATGGCGAAAAAGCCTTTGTCGTCCCTCAAAAAGCTCAGAATGCTTCAAAACCTTACCCAGCAAGAACTTGCAGATGTATTGGGTGTAACCCAAGACACTGTGGCAAATTGGGAAAGAGGCAGGGCTGTACCGAGGTTAACCGTTTCCCAATTTAAAACCTTGCTGGCTGTGTTAAAGGTGACACCAGAAGAACTTCCCGATGACTTCGGTCCAGCAGAATCGCCGTTAGAGGAGAATTAGCATCACCGCGCTTTCCATGATTTGCCCCCAAGGGAGCGATCGCACTGTTTGTCGTCGGTGTTGTCTTTGCCATAAGACAGTGGTAATTCCGTGATGAGTCCACATCTGATTATGAGATTGGTTGGCATTTTCGCCGAGTGAGTTGGGGGAAGGGATATGCGACAGAAGCCGCACGCGGTATAATTGCCTATGGATTTAATACCTTGCAACTGCCTGTTTTATATGCTGTGGTACATCCAGATAATAAACGGTCAATTCGGGTTACTCAGCGATTAGGGATGACACCAATGGGATTGACTAATCGGTATTATGGCGTACAACTTTTACTGTTTAAACTCGAAAGCATATCCCTGATTTAAGCTCTGACTTAAAATATTCTTAAGCTAAAGGAAAATCTGTTAAAACTTACATCTTGCAACCATTAAATAGTTGTAGTTGTAGGTTGTGTTGACGCAAGGAAACCCAACAGAATCTAGGGCTAAGGTTCCCTTACTACAAACCTAATCCAATGCATCAATTTAGGGGGATCACGCCGCCATCATGGTTTAGGCGATAGCCATAAACAACCAAAGCCTTAGTCAATGGTGCGTTACGCTTCGCTAACACACCCTACTGGTTTATCACACCTTAATTGATGGATTAGAATTAGTTCGTAGTGAGGGCTTCAGCCCTCTCGATCTAAGCGTTATAGCACTAAAGTGCTTACTACAAACAAAACCCTATTTTAGCTGTGCCACGCCACTACTAACATGACTACAAACCCAATCTAATTAGGCGTGTCATTGGTTTCTTTTTACAGCACTTTCTGGGCTGATGCGTCTTTATAGGGCGCACGTCTGTGCGCCCCTACCGGATGAATCGCTAGATTGATTGGGAATGTCCTTGGTTGGTAGATTGGCGCTGATGCCATTGTCCCAACGTTCCGCCAAAAACCCCAATTAAAAACAATCCGAATAGTGCGGAAGGTTCTGGCACATTTTTGGCGATAATAAACGCATGATCCTGAATTGTCGTAATATCCGTATTGCGAACAATAATATCCGAAAGCGTCGTATCGCCAATATCCGGTCTCAAATTCAGGAGATCCTGATCAGCCAGATAAAAGAAGCGATCGCCATCCTGTAAACGCTGGAATTGATCGGAGATAATCACATTGAACAATTCGCCAACCATCCCACCGTTATAGGCGTCTTCAGCTATTCCCCCAATCCACAAATCGACTAAATCAACGTTATCTTGACCCTCGGTTGTGCCGTAAATATCTCGGAAGCGCTGGGCAATTTCGGCGTCGGATGTAATTTGATCGAAACTGGTATATCCGCCTAACCCCAACGCCTGACGCGCTTCATTATAACTGGGAAGTCCGTGATCTCGTCCCCGTTGAATATTTACAGCAGCTAAATCCAGTCCGCCGTTTCCAGCAGGGAAGAGGAAATTGCGAACATCATCGACTACAAATGCATCGATGGTTTGGGCTTTCTGAGAAGCTAATCCTAACAGCAAGGAATTAATCCCATTCTCGGTAATTTCTTGAGGTTTAAAAAAGCTGTCTCTCAATGAAATACTCCCCGCCGATGTGCCATCATTATTGATCCGTTGCAGTTCTGGAGATAACATTGTATGACCGACTCGATAGGCGGCGGTCGAGAATTCGTTACTGATACTGGGGTTTACCGTTTCATCGTAGCCACTATAGGGATCAATTGCCCCTTCACCCAAAAGTAAAGGCAGAAACTCATTGTAAGTAATTGCCTGAATTTGGGCACCGACAATCCGGCGGGTGGTTTGATAGATATAGTCATCTACAGAAAGTCCCGCATCAGCCGCTTTTTCGGGAGTTGTTGGATCTGCGGCAATTTCATCAGCTAATCGATTGTGTTCCCGGACAAAAAGCGTGTGAACCGCCGTTAAGCCAATCTGTTCATTTGCCCGCACATCTCCAGCGATAAATAAATCATCAGCATCAACGCCAAAGGGATTGGCATTATGCAAATTTGCAGTATTAAAGGGTAACAGATTCCCGGCACTGGTTTTCAGTTTTCCACCTTCTCCAGAACGTAAAAAATTCGCCCGTTCTAAGTCTGATCCATAGACACTCGACCCATCAATATAAGCCGTAATCGCGTTAACTTGTTGGCGGGGATTATTAATATCTGTACCCGTTCCTGGTGCGGCGGCATTTCTGCGGAAGGGGATAATTGATCCAGGTGGAAAGATTGGATCATCATTGGGAACGGGGATGGGTAAAAATTCTGCACCCGCAGGCGGATCAGTCAAGTCGAGATCATGATCTACAAATTGTCCCCATTGCCATAGCCAATCACTAGCGTGGAAAGGATTGGGGAGTGATTCAGATTGAGAGGCGATCGCGTTACTAATAGCACGAGGGTTGGGGCGATTCATACCCGCAGGCGTGGAAATTCCGTCACTGTAATCGGGTTCGAGGAGGCGAATCAGTTCAATTTCGGCTTCACCCCAAGTTGGATTATCCCGGTTATTGTTTGACCCATCAATCGACCTAAATTCTATAGCTTGGGCGGGTAGGGATACAGCAAATCCTAATGTAGCAAAACTGGTTAGGGTGAGAAGCGTTTGACGGATTTTGTGAGCAGTCATCATGGTTAAATTACACCTTGATAGTTATGAACGAACTGAAAAAATCTGGCTCTGAAAGTACCTGAAGGTATCAACTTGCAAAATTCAGTTCTACTTATTACTCACGATTAACCCACTAATTTTATGCAATAGGCGAATATTTGTTACATCTTTTTACAAAAACAGCTAGGTTTTACCTGTCTTTAGCAAACAAGGGTGGAAGATTATCAAAACTTTACCAAATCTTCATGAAACACTGTAACGAGTTCATAAATTCTTATAGTTCTATGAATTAAGCTTAAGAAAATAGAATTTACCTTCCCTGAGATTTAAATATCTTAGTTTGAGCAGTAATTGTGAACGGGTCTTCCGGGTTTAGTGTGCTAAACTATCAGTTTTAATGAGTCATAAAGATTACCAAACAAGAACTGTAGCCTTTAAGCGTCTTAAAACAAATTGAAATCCATGTAAAAATTATTAAAGCTATTGCTGTCCAACGTTCTGGCAAATCCAACTAACAATTTAGCACACTAACTACGGAAGATCCAAAAATCATACCGCATCCAGTCAATTCCGCAATATCCAATTCTATGACCCAGAATTAGCGGTAACGGCGAATGGGATAACCGATACCTACGCCCTGGATTCCTATGCGGGGAATCAAGATAAAAGAGCTAAAGTCAACTTTTCTGAGGATAGCAGCGAAGTACAACTTGAGGGAAATGGTTGGAAGAAGTTAGGACTTGATTACACGATTACCGCCGATACTATCTTAGAGTTTGACTTCAAGAGTACAGCCGAAGGGGAAATTCAAGGCATTGGCTTTGATACCGATGATAGTCTCAGTTCAAACCAGTTCTTCAAACTCTACGGTACTCAATCCTGGGGCATCAAAGATTTCAATAATTACAGTGATACGGCTGGGGAATGGCAATCCTATCAAATCCGGGTTGGCGATTTCTTTACGGGTCAGATGAATTACTTGGTATTGGGAAATGACCATGATGTAAAAAATCCCAATGCAGCAAGTCAGTTCCGTAATATTCAAGTTTACGAACAGAGTGCAACAGACGAGATTACCGGGACTGATCCCAGTGTCGGAGAGGTAGATACTCTCACCGGAACTGCCAATGTCGATACCTTTATCTTAGGAGATGGAACAGGGGCATTATACGCCGAAAATAGGGTGGATGATTACGCCTTGATTATGGACTTTGACGTCAGTCAAGATATGATTCAACTGGCTGGAAATGCGGCTGACTATCAGTTAATGGTAACCTCTGGCAGTTTACCAGAAGGAACGGGAACCTACCAGGATTTGGGAACATCCGATGAATTAATCGGTATTGTTGATAACGTTTCTTCTCTCAGTTTAGAGAGTTCCACCTTTAGTTTCGTTTAATTAGGGCTTACTTGTCATGGGCAATGGTTTTAACCCCTTCTTCCAAGCTGCCTCTTCAACGAAGTAAAAGACAGTCATTGACAGAAATATTCAGTACAAAAATCATAGCAAACCCTGAGGCGGTGTAATCTCAATCCGACCATTTTCAAGGTCTACTACTGGGACAATTTCATCAACAAAAGGAATCAAAACTGTTACTGGCTTGGATGGTTTTTTCCTAGCTTTCCGTTGCTTACTAATTCGGTTCGGGAGGGGCGCTTCCGGTTTAGCTGGGGTTGGTTCAGGTTGCTGGTGGAGTTTAACTTCTAAAAGCATGTTCCCCGCCGGAATCACATTCACCACGATACCGACAGCTTCTCCAGTTAACTGGTTGAAAACCTCTAAATCCAGCACATCTAGGACATGATATTCATTCTCCCCCAATTCCGGGCGATCGCTCTCTGGGACTACCAGCGTTGCACCCCGCAAGGTTTCGGCTTTTTCCCGGTTGTCCACGCCAGCCAGTTTCACGACATAGATTCCTTTACCTGGAACGTAACGCCCCCCTAATAATTCCACAGGTTGCGGTTGGCTATCACCGGATTGCTTTAACCAACGTTGTCCCGATTTCTCGAAGCGTTCGGGAAAATCCGAATTGGGATAGACGCGCAGTTCTCCTTTTAATCCTTGAGGAGCTACAATTATACCAATTTCTAGCCAGTCGTCATTTGTCATTCGTCATTTGTCATTTGTCATTTGTCATTTGTCATTCGTCATTTGTCATTTGTCATTCGTCATTTGTTATTTGTTGAAGATGACTTGCACTCTATCGGGGCGGGTTTAAAGATCTCTGGGTGAAAAGCGTCCCGTTAATCGTAAAACCCGCCACTACAATGGACATCTCCCTCATCTCCCTCATCTTCCCTATCTCCCCCATCTCCCCCATCTTCTAGGTAGCAGCAGGTTCAACCGCCTGATCCATCAGTTCCCGAAACTGAATCACATCTTGACGAGGATCAGCATGAGTTACTTGCACATCTAAGCGATCGCCTAATCTTACCGTTCGCTTAAACCGCATCACCAACTCTAACCCTAAATCTTCTAACAGAATCAAGCCCAAGTTGTCGTGTTCGCGTAACCAACGCAGCATTAACGCTTGCCACACTTGATCCGGGTGACGCCGTAAATATTCCAATCCCCAATAGCGATTGGTTTGGCGTTCCACCATCGCAGCTTCTGAGGCGGCTGTGGTGACACCCTGCATGGTTTCTTGCAGGTATTCCGCTGAAAAGGGTAAGGGATCACCGCGCAAGTGGGCTTTTAGTTGAAAATGATTCAGCAAATCCGTATAACGACGGATAGGAGAAGTGACTTGGGTATAAGTTTCCAAACCCAAACCCGCATGACGCAGGGGAGTAATACTCATTTCACTGCGAGGCATACAGCGCCGCATGGCACAGAAGCGCACTGGACCAGGCGGTAATACCAGCAGTTCTTCATCAGAGGGAAGTTCCGGCTGGGGTTGTCCACGAAAGGGGAGGGGAATTTGATGGCTTTGACCATAGCGTCCAGCGACTTCCCCGGCTAGAATCATCATTTCTGCGACCATTAGCCGCGCTTGGGAATCCTCTAAAACCTGAATAATGATCTCATCTTGATCACGGACTTTTATCACCGCCTCTGGCATGTGGATACTAATCGCACCCTGACTTGACCGCCATTCTTGACGACGCTTTGCCCATTTCGCGATCGCGGCGATTTCCGGTTCTGCCCTCACTCCCAGTTCCAACATTTCATCCACATCTTCGTAGGTGAGGCGATAGGTGGGTTTAATCAGACTAGGGTGAATCTTGTACTCTTGAACACTGCCATCTTCATCGAGGATTACCCCGAAACTTAGTGTTGGGCAAACTTGACCCTCCACCAAACTCATCGGACCCGTTGCCAGTTCAGCGGGAAACATGGAAATCATCCCCGTCGGCAAATAGAGTGTCGTACTGCGCCGTCGGGCTTCTCGATCCAGTTCGTCGTCGGGTCTGACTAAGCGGGTTGGATCAGCAATATGAATCCACAGACGCTCTTTTCCATCGTCGAGTTGTTCTAAACTCAACCCATCGTCGATTTCTGAGGTACTCTCGTCATCAACGGTGTATACCTTCAAATGAGTTAAGTCTAAGCGGTCTTGATCAGGGTCGGGAGGTGGAGAATCCAAGTATTGTTGCACCAAGTCAAGCACCTCACGACGAAAGTGAACAGGGTAAGATGAGCGCCGCAAAAACAGATTCTCGTGAGGAGTCCATAAGCCTAAGTCTACCAACAGATCGAACGCTGCTTGGGGAGTTTGCGGGCGATCCAGAGTAGCTAGTATATCTTGGGCTGCACGAGAGGTATTTTCCGGATAAAGGACAAACCGTTCTAGGAGTTCAAAGCGAGTGCGATCGCTCTCTTGCCACTCTACCGCTTCACCATTGAGTTTCTGCTGAGTGCGGGTTAAAAATTCTTCTTGCTCTCGCTGCTTCGATTCTGCGGCTAGTTGCTGATGTTTAATTTCAGCCACTTTTGTAGCTGGACGCGGTTCATAGCTATCGGCTTTTTGTTTAAAGTAGAGTTTATCGTCCGATAGCAAGCAGTGAGCCGCATAACATAGGGGTGTACTTTGGTCAGAAAATAAAAGCTGTGCCATTTCCGCACAGGTTACCGCTTTTCCCTCTTCCACCAGCAATTCCCATGCCACTTCGAGGCTGGATGGATCGAGATAGGGTTCGACTTGGCTGAGAAAGTCAGGAATTTCTGAGACGTCAAATGTACCATCCTGGACTTCGTAGGTAACTTGCCGGGGATGAAGCGTGTGAGATTGACCCTGTTCGTCGATAACCGTCCAGCGTGTTTTGCCATCTGGACGGTCTACAATCGCTAGATGACGATCGCCTTGCACACGAAATTCGATAAGTGTTCCTTTTTCCACCAGCTTTGCTAATCCCGGTCGTTTATCTTTAGTTTTTCACTAATCCGGCGATAGGTTTCCCACGCTGCAATTTTTTATTCAGCGTGGGATAAATCGCCAGTAATGCCCCTATAAAGTGGCATTGCATCCAAATTGGATGTGGTGTTCCTCGCCAGAGTTATCACACTCTAAATCTAGTCTAACGGGTGATGGGATGATACCAAAATCATTAGACGGGGTATCAAAGGATTCAATCATTTGATACCACCGTTTAGTCAGATATCGATTATCTCACCACTCCTCACTCTGAGCTTGTGTTGAGCCGCATCATCCCTCTTTATTGACGAAAGGCAATAATGCTAAAAGGCGAGCGCGTTTAATCGATCGGGTCAATGCCCGTTGTTGTTGAGACGTTAGACCTGTAATCCGACGTGGCAGAATTTTACCGCGTTCGGTAATGAATTTGCGGAGTAATTCCACATCCTTGTAGTCAATGGGTTCTCCCGGCTTGATTGGAGAAAGGCGTTTGCGAAAGTAGGTCATGGGCAGTTCTTAGGGGTTTGTGGTCATCAATTTCAGTTTAGGATGCATTGCCATTGTGACATGGCTATTTAATTTCTTTATGCACCGTATGCTTATTGCAATGAGTGCAGAACTTTTTCAGTTCTAGCCGCCCTGTGGTATTGCGGCGGTTTTTCATAGTGGTGTAGCGAGAGACACCATTTGTGCGCTTGTCTGGGTTCGTGCGACACTCTGTACATTCTAAGGTTATAACCAGTCGAACACCTTTCTTACTTGCCATAGTCTTACGTCTAGTAAATTAAATGAGGGCGTGAGTGAATTTAAACACAATCTCTTATTTTTGCATACGACGCCGGATTTGGGCAACCCATCGCTTTAGACGCAGATCCAGAGAGAACCCACGACGGGTTGGAATCACCAGGGTTTGGGCAATGCGATCGTGAAACGCTTGCTGTTTTTCCGGTTCCGATAAAGCGATGCCACAATCTACCCCTAATGGTGCAATTAACAGCAGCATGGAGAGCAGCATGGAGATGCCATTCGCCAAAACGTTGAAGCCAAACATAGCTAAGAGCGCACAGACACCCAGAATGCCTTCTCGTTTGGTTAGTGTCAATAGCCCTGGAAGTTTGCCGTATTTGGCATCCAGCACTTTCATATCCAATGCCCAGCGTCCTAAACTCTGACCCTGATTGCTCGATACCAATACGACCCGCATCCCTAACCACAGTGCCATAAACACGAACACTTGCAAAAAAGGATTTCCACCCGCCATCGAACTAACCAGCCAAACAGCGACAAAATCAATGAGGAAGGCATAGAACCGTCGCTCTATTGGCACTTGAGGAAAGCGCTTGTGTATTGGTTCAAGTTCATACATGGTTAGGGTTAAGTTTAGGGCTGATGCAATCTTTATTGATTTTAGCGGATTTTGCGAAGTGCAATCGTTAGGTCAAAAGCAAGCTACGTCATTTGTCATTCGTCATTTGTCATTCGTCATTTGTCATTTGTCATTCGTCATTCGTTTATGTAAGGGTTTGAGGTCTCCTCACATAGTTTAATATAGTTAAGTTTGTTTCCACTAACCTACTTAAATTCGGATCAACTAATTCCTGTTTTTTTAACTTAACTTTACCCTAATACACTAATGAATAAAATTAAGATTAGACTTCCTGCTAAGGTTCAATTTTCTGACGCAATCGTCTAATTATACTGGCACGACTAATGATTGTCGCTATGCCATCATCAATTTGCACAAATACTTTGCCTGAAAAAATATTACGCAAAGCCGGACGTTGATACACCACAAAATTATCGATTTCTGACTTAGGTTCAAATCCCATATCAGACAAGGTTGTATTTAAGGTTTTAGTAAAGGCTTTTTTGTTCTTAAACTCTAGAGAAAAAGTCACGCTGCGATTGAAGTAAGCCCCCACTAATCCGGCGACTAAACCGAGTGTAATACCGTAACGATACGGAAGGGGTTGAGTTAAACTTAGACCTAGCACTTGCGAGGCTAAGACAGCCACAACCAGGGTCATCCCTGTAAAATAATAATAGAACGTCGCCCAAAAACCAGGACCAAGCTGCATATACTAACCTCTATCAATTCAAATCAGGATACAATTATTTATCACAGGTTTCAGATTGTCAAGATTTAGACGATACACTAGGCGAGTATAATAGTCGCGTATTTAATTCCGGGCGTACATCTGAGCCTTATCGTTTAAGTCATGGCAAAGGGTTGAATTAGATGCACTTGAGTATTCATACTAATTACACCATAAGTTTATTGCTATTGTCTTTTGCCGTCGTTGATCGCAGGATTTTTATAAGTATAAATGCGGTCTAAATGATCTGTAAAATTAAATTTTCAGTCTGTTGTCGAATTAATTACGTTGCATTGAGCCAAGGCATTTGCAATATTACTCCCTTTAGCAAAAGTCCGGTAACCACTCGATAAACCCGATAAATACTGTTAACATAATTCTGCCACATCCATTCCAAACATTCCTGTTGCCGATAGAATCAATGTCGTCCACAGATAAGTTCTTGCTAGAGACGCGATCGCAGTATCCGCCTTGAAATCTAGTAAGTTCTCTCAGTTACCCATGAATGCTCGATAGCGGCTCCAGTACCGATCGACAGCGATCTCCAGCTCTCCGAATGGAAAATCCGCGCCGTGGGTTTCTTGGAGAGTGACAAAAAAGTCGAGAATCGCGCCACCTTCGGCGGGGGTAAGACTATCGACGCGCTCGTGGAAAATGGCTAGTGGAGTACCGGAATCGAACCATTCGAGCTGCTGCTTACGGAGTAGCTCGGTCATGTCGTTCGGTAAACCGAGACCAGACGGGAGCCTAGTAGCTCGATCAAGCGTTTCTACAACGTCTGTACGAGAGGGTTTGGTAAGTGCGCCTACGAGTTCGGAGACGAAGACGCTCACAGATGCATAGGACTCCAGAGAAGCGTGCAGGAAGGCTGGTAGGAAGTACCGGAATGCCTCCGGAGCGAGCATCCAGAGGTTGCCTTCGACCTCGGTTCGGAGATCGTACACCGAGAGTTCCATTGGCGTATTCGTAGCCAGGAGTTCACGCAGGCGATCGCCATCGTAGCTCACCGTCGGTCGCAAGATCTGAGTAGCTAGGGGTCGGGGGCGTGAGGCGAACGCATTGAAGAAGCGCTCTTTGAGGTGCTTGTCAGGAGGGATTTGCATATCATTACGTGGTGGTTGAGTATGGTGCAACGCGATTCTCCTACGGAGACGCTTCGCGATCGCCTGATGCGTCTTAGATTAAAACAGAACGGTGGAATGCTCTGACTGAGGAGGAAAAAGCATCCTTTGCGCCGATTTGTCCTGATGCGTGTGATTGAGTTACGCTCGGCGAGTGATACTTTAAGTAGTTTGAAAACGAAGATGCAGGAATACATAGAGAATGGTGTATCTCTAGGCTGGTTGATTGACAGCCAAAATCGCACTACATAACCTCAGACGCGCGAGGACTTTGAGCAGCTTTAACTTCTCATCTAAGACTTATTCTTGTTCTTGTTTTTTTCAATTAAGTCTACAATACATATCTAAATCTATACCTGCACTCAGTTCACTAGCCTTATGTATAATTTGCTGATTAAAACTAATGGCAGGTACGTGGCTATAAGCATAAACTACACAACAAATAAGTGCTTCGTACTGATAA
>NZ_JAVJQN010000129.1:0-6498 GCF_040218245.1 Coleofasciculus sp. E1-EBD-02
TGGTTCAACCTCTAGAGATAGTAACCCCCCAGGTCGAGAAATTTTGACTAAATTGGAACCGGGAACGGCTGCAATGGTAATGCTTCCCCCCGGTGCGGTTAGTTTCCCGGTATTAACGACATTGCCAGCCAGTAGGGTTAAATTTTTCCCTTCTGATACGGCTAAGTCCCCTGCATTAACGATACTTCCCGCCTCTGTTCCATCAAAGGCAAATTGGTTGGGGTTTCCGACTAAGTTGTTATAATCATTTGTGCCAATGGCGTTGAACCAATTACCATTGTCAAAACCAATAGCGTTGGCGGTGGTGGCGAAAAAGTCACCGGGGACGTTTAATTGAGAAGAAGGACCAAAAATAATCCCAGCCGGATTCATTATATATAAGTTAGGATTGCCGCCTGTTACCTGAATTAAGCCGTTAATCACAGAGGCGTCACCACCGACGACGCGACTGAGGATATTGTTTAAATCTGGATTGGCTAAAAAGTTGGCGACTTCTTCGGGATTTAAGCCAAACTGCTGGAAACTCTGGAAAAGATTTTTGCCATCAGCAGACAGACTCCCACCGGAGATGTCGATGCGGTTCCCATCCGGTGTGACAATTGTCCCTGTACCATCGGCTGCTGGAGTTATCGATTGCGCCAGAACTAGGATGTCAGAGGAGGTGCCAAGGTTGAAAACCCAAAGCCAAAATCCGGTAACAGCGGCGGTTAAAAGATGTACTCTGTTCATGGCTGATTCATTAACCCAGCACAGGTTGGGTTTCAAAGGGACGTTTAATAATGCTCGCTTCGTTGCCAGATCTCTATATTGGATCTAACACATCTGCCAAGCTGCGATCGCACTCACTCTTTTTCGGCTAACAATCCCACCCTACTGACATGACACAAAACTAGATTGGGTTCTCTGGACGCAAGGATGGTGCCCCTCCGAGGTCTTCCAGTTGGGTGTTACACCACTCACTACAGTCTGACATGGGGCAATTCACTTGGCTAGGCAACCTAACTCACAATACACATTTATGGCATGATCACCGACTTTAATCAGATTTAACCCGCTCGTCAAGTCTAATGGAAAAAGATTAACAATTCTCAAATTAGTCAAGCGGTGATGTAAGTAGGTGGGGACAATTAAAGTTAACGGTGGGGATCGTCCTTCGTCCTTTGTCATTCGTCCTTTGTAAGGGTTTGAGGGTTATTTACATAAATTAATAGGGTTGAGTTTATTTCCAGCAACCTACTTAACTTTATATTTAGTAATGAATAGCAATCGTTAATTGAGATCGTTCTGAAAACAATTGATAAACTCAAGGAGCTTTCAAAAGCGGATTTGGTATCAGTCCTCCTTTTCAAGCCACACCCTGACAGTCTCACAAGTATCACCCAGCAACGGATTTGATCCGTCAGGATTCGCTATCATCCAGACATGGCTCTTTATCTGAAGAGAGTTTAACTTGGGCTATTTATGTTATATTTCTTTACAGATAGACCCTGACTGTCGCTTATATCAATGTGGTTGTGTCTATAAAAAGCCGAAACCAGCTTGATCTGCGCTCAAGCGATCGCAAACCGAAGCAATGGGATACCATCATTGCTGAAAGCGTAACGATGGAATATAAGTCCGGCAATCAGCGCTATCAAGTACTCAAAGGGATTGACTGGCAAATTCAGCGCGGCAATATTCAAATCCTCATGGGACCATCGGGTTCGGGAAAAACGACGTTCCTCTCTATTCTGGCGGGACTACTAACGCCTTCGTTGGGCAATGTCTACCTACTGGGAGAAGAGATCACCAAAATGTCCAGCGCCAAACTCGCTCGCTTTCGGCGCAATAATATTGGCTTTATTTTCCAGCATTTTAACCTGTTTCCGGCGCTAACGGCAGCCGAGAATATAGAAGTTGTGCTGAATATTAAAGGAATTCGCGGGACGAAGGCGCGATATCAGGCACAAGAGTTGCTCGAACACGTTGGATTGGAGATGCATGCCAATCAACGCCCTGCTAACTTGTCGGGGGGACAGAAGCAACGAGTCGCGATCGCACGTTCCTTAGCCGGTCATCCTCAGATTATCATGGCAGATGAACCCACGGCTGCACTCGACTCAACCAGTGGACATCGGGTGATTGAATTATTGCGGCGGTTGGCAAAGGAGGAAGGGTGTACAGTACTGATGGTGACTCATGACCCCCGTATCCTGGATGTCGCTGATCGGGTAACCTATCTCGAAGATGGGATTGTGAAGACATCTGGCATAAG
Organism: Coleofasciculus sp. E1-EBD-02; assembly: GCF_040218245.1. Lineage (NCBI taxonomy): Bacteria > Bacillati > Cyanobacteriota > Cyanophyceae > Coleofasciculales > Coleofasciculaceae > Coleofasciculus > Coleofasciculus sp. E1-EBD-02. Next base: position 2,255 of record NZ_JAVJQN010000129.1, read on the forward strand.
TTGACGCACAATAGTCTTAAGGTGAATGGCAGGCTCCAGTCAGCCCTGAATTAAAGTTTCTAGTCAGCCCTGAACTAAAGTACTCGAAGAGAAGCCGCTTCGCGTCTACGGGCTTAAAGCTTAAACCCGTTAAAACGGGTTCAACGACTGACCGAGTAAGCTCGATTTTATTTCTTGGCGTTCAAGTTGGCGACATTTCACTTAAGGAGCGTGACATTAAATCACTCCTAGTTCATCGTTGCGCTGTCTTCGCCCTAAACGCTCACATCGCTGACTACAAACCTTAAAATAGGTTAGTCCATTTTAATGGACTTAAGCTTTTAGCCAAGAACTTGAGTTCTTGGCTGATACTAACGCTGTACCCTTTAACACACCCTAAGTAAAATTTATGCGGTATCTGATTACAAGTGCGTTGCCCTATATCAATGGGATTAAACACCTGGGAAATTTAGTCGGTTCTATGCTTCCGGCTGATGTCTATAGCCGTTTCTTGCGACAGGAAGGCGAATCGGTTCTGTTTATATGTGCCACGGATGAACATGGTACACCGGCTGAATTAGCCGCATTGGAAGCCGGATTAGATGTCGCCACTTATTGTCAAAAACAACACGAACGGCAAGCCGAAATCTATCGCGGATTTGGACTTTCTTTCGACTATTTTGGTCGCACCTCCTCCCCCGATCACCATGAGTTAACCCAGCATTTCTATCAACGCCTCGATGAAAATGGCTTCATGGAAGAACGGGAAATTCGTCAGGTTTACTCTCATGAAGATAATCGTTTCTTACCCGACCGATATATTATTGGAACTTGTCCCTATTGCGGATACGATCGCGCTAGAGGGGATCAGTGTGAGAATTGTACCTCGGTATTAGATCCCACGGATTTGATTGAGCCTCGTTCTGCTGTATCAGGCAGTACAAATCTAGAAGTTCGCACCACTAAACATTTATTCTTAAAGCTGACTACCCTTAGTGATGAAGTGCGTTCCTGGGTAGATAATCAGCAAGAGTGGACGACTCTGACTAGATCTATTGCCCTGAAATGGTTAAATGAAGGATTACAAGACCGTTGCATTACCCGCGATTTGAGCTGGGGTGTGCCTGTACCCCGTCCGGGATTTGAGGGTAAAGTATTTTATGTCTGGTTTGATGCGCCCATTGGCTATATTTCTGCTACGAAAGGGTGGGCAAGTCAACAGGCTAACGCGGATGATTGGAAGCCCTGGTGGTATGATACCCAAGATATTCGCCATGTTCAATTCATGGCAAAAGATAATTTACCCTTCCATACAATTATGTGGCCCGCGATGATTCTGGGAACGCGGGAACCTTGGACAATGGCGGATGATATTAAGGGTTTCAATTGGTTAACGTATTATGGCGGGAAATTCTCCACCAGTTCCAAACGTGGCATCTTTTCAGACCAAGCTTTAGAGATTGTACCCGCCGATTACTGGCGCTATGCCTTAATTGCTATGTCTCCAGAATCGGCTGATTCAGCTTTTACCTGGGAGTTATTTCAAATTAAGATAAACAAGGATTTGGCAGACAATCTGGGTAATTTTGTCAACCGAATACTCAAATTTGCCAATAGTCGGTTTAAAGGAGTGATTCCAGAAGGGGGAACGCCGGGAGAGGCGGAACAACGGTTGCAGGAAAGTTGTGAAAGTTTGATAGCGAAACTGAGTAATTGCCTGCAAAATCTGGAGTTTCGCAAAGCCGCCGAAACCTTATGTTCACTGTGGACAGTGGGGAATCAATATATTGACGAACGCGCACCTTGGGCGCTGTTTAAGCAAGACAAGGAAGAGGCGGGATTGGTGATTCGTACCTGTATTAATCTGATTCGGCTGTATGCGATCGCGTCGAATCCGTTTATTCCGTTTACGGCGGAGAAACTCTTTGATGCGTTGCAGTTATCAGATACAGAAAGAACGCAAAAATTAACTCAGGCGGTGGATTTTAATGCCTTGGCAGCGGGTCGTTCTTTTGATGTTCCGCCTCCTCTATTTCGCAAGTTAGAGGATACAGAAATAGCCGAATTGCGCCAACAATTTGGAGGCGAATAATTCAGGGTGTGATGTGTAATCGCACGTCTGGAATATGGGGAAGCATCCTTTGGCTTCCCCATGGAATAAAAAGCTCTCGCATCATTTGGATTCCCCCGTGCAACAAAATGCGAAGCATCCTCTGGCTTCCCCCTTTTTAAGGGGGACGGGAGGGGGATCTAAAAAGGGAAGAGGGGGATCTAATAGGGGGACTTTAACGGTAGCAGGGTTTGTTAATACAGGCGTTACCGCTGTAACAAAACACTATAAGATAAAATAAATCTCACTATTCTGAGACAATTAAACTCTAATCAAACGAACCAAGATGCAGATTAAATATACCCTTTCCGAAGACCAAATGCCCAAAGCTTGGTACAACATCCAAGCCAATTTACCCAAACCCCTACCCGGTGTTCTCAATCCCGCCACGGGTCAACCAATTACCCCCACTGACTTGGAACCGCTGTTCCCGATGGCATTAATTCAACAAGAAGTTAGCACCGAACCGGAAATCGAAATACCTGAACCTGTACAATCCATTTATCGGCAATGGCGCCCCACTCCACTTTATCGCGCCAGACGTTTAGAGAAACACCTAGATACACCTGCCAAAATTTACTATAAATACGAAGGCGTGAGTCCAGCCGGAAGTCATAAACCGAACACGGCTGTTGCTCAAGCCTACTATAACAAAGAGGCTGGAATTCAATGTTTAACCACAGAAACTGGGGCGGGACAATGGGGTTCAGCCTTAGCCTTTGCGGGGGCATTATTTGACTTAGAGGTTGTGGTTTACATGGTCAAAGTTAGCGCCCAACAAAAGCCCTATCGCCGCGCTTTAATGGAAAGTTATGGTGCCAAGGTTATCCCAAGTCCCAGTCATGAAACTCAAGCCGGACGCGCAATTCTGGCGGATAATCCCCAGAGTACAGGCAGTTTAGGGATTGCGATCGGTGAAGCGGTGGAGGTAGCGTTAGGGAATAAAACCACCAACTATGCGTTAGGGAGTGTGCTGAATCATGTTCTCTTACATCAAACCGTGATTGGCTTAGAAGCCCAAACCCAATTAGACATGGCGGGAGATTATCCCGATATTATTGTCGCTTGTACAGGTGGGGGAAGTAACTTTGCCGGAATTGCCTTTCCCTTTCTCGGTGCCAAGTTACGGGGTGAACAGAAAACGACTCGATTTGTCGCCGTAGAACCTACCGCTTGTCCAACCTTAACTAAAGGAAAATATGCCTATGATTTTGGCGATACGGCGCATCTAACTCCCTTAGTTAAAATGCACACATTAGGCAGTTCCTTTGTGCCGCCAGGAATTCATGCAGGAGGATTACGCTATCACGGAATGAGTCCTCTCATCAGTCATTTGGTGGAGTTAGGGTTAATTGAACCCCGCGCTTATCCCCAATTAAGTTGTTTTGCAGCAGGGGTAATGTTTGCCCGTACTGAGGGGATTTTACCCGCACCAGAAGCCAATCATGCGGTTAAAGGGGCAATTGACGAAGCCTTACGTTGTAAAGAGGAAGGAATTAGCCGCACGATTTTATTTAATTTATGTGGTCATGGTCATTTTGATATGCAATCCTATATTGATTATCACGCGGGACGATTGCAAGATAGCGAGTATAGTGAACAAGAAATTGCCATGGCGTTAGCGGGATTACCTGTTGTTTCTTAGGAATTACTGATGATAATGAATCGAAAGTTGACACCAATGACTGATGTGCTAAGCTGTTCGGCATTTAAACCTTAATATCAATAATGGCGAAATCCTTGTAGTGCGTTAAGCGAAGCCATGCCGCAGGCTTTGCATCTTGCTCGCTACCCATTCCCAATTTAAATGCATGACAGCTTACTAATCGATGAATCAAGGGCGCACGTCATTAAATACAGGGTACATATCATTAATAAAGGGCGCACATCATTAAACAAAGGGCGCACTGAGGTTATGCGTTTTAAGTTAAAGAAACCCCTCACCCCCAACCCCTCTCCCACTCTGGGGAGAGGGGAGCAAGAATGTAGGGGCGGGTTTAGGGACTCAATTGGATGGCTTAACGATAACTGAACAACAAAACCCGCCCTTTATTTAATGGCGCTTTTGAACCGAATCTGTCCAATAGTTCTGTCAATTTTAAACCTTAATGTAAAAAATATCAATCTATTGTAGGGGCGGGTTTAGGGACTCAAT